>JALQTV010000464.1 GCA_023268675.1 Saprospiraceae bacterium
ATCGCAGGGAGGACAAAAAATTAATACGTATTGGTCATGTTTTGATCCACACAGATAATGAAATCTGCCCGACCTAAATTTTCTTTTTCAAGGCGGGTCACATCTTCCTGACTTACCGTGGATATGGTAAGGTACCTAAGGTTTGGTTCCTGTCTTTTCAAATACCATAGAATGCCCTCGTAATTATCTGAGTGGTAGGAACCATTGTAGTGAATAAAGCGCTGTCCCGGCTGAAAATTAGCCAAAATAAAATGTGCCATGGTAGCATCCTTGATCGCCTGTGCTTTGGGGAGATTGTCGCCTCCGTGTCCACCCGCCATCTCAAGCATGGCCTGATAGCCGGGCAGATCGGCGTCATAAGCAATGGGCAGCGGAGCCATCCAGGCTTTCTCCTCAGCGGTCAGATTTTCGAGGCTTTCCAGTCCCTCCCGAAACACCTGACTGGCATATCTTCTCGGTATGTTGGTAGCTACAAAAGGCCTTCCATCTTCTTTTGCCAAATCGGTCAATGGTTTGTAATCCGTGGAGAAATTGTTCCATAGGCGAGCTTGCTCCGCCAGTTGTTTGTCGTCAATCTCTCCTTTTACATAGGCGGTCAAAGGTTCCTGATTATCAGCTTCAAACATTTCGGCTCCCAGCACAAGTGGTTTTTCCGAAACCAATAAAAAATTGGTGAGTTCGAATTGCAGCCAGTGGGCTATGGCATTGTTGTGGTACTCTCCAAAAAGAATGATATCTGACTGAAGAGCCTTTCGGTACAGCTTCTTGAAAGACACTTCTTTGCCCTTGGCATTGAAAATCTTGTATGGAATGACTTGAGGGCTTACCTGTTGGGAAAAAAGCGAAAATTGGGCGGTAATTAAAACAAAGATGAGAAGGGATTTGCGAAGCATAAGCTTATAATTGTTAAATTTGATTGCAATTTATTCAAAAAAACAAACAAAAAGCAGGATGCCAAAATTTGCCGTTCAAAAATCGATCCTTATCGACGCCTCCCCTGAGGCTGTTTTTGAAAAGATCAGCCATTTCAAGCATTGGATTACCTGGTCACCCTGGCACATCCTTGAACCCGACAGCAAGTGGGAAGTAAGTGAAGACGGAACCTATTATTCCTGGGAAGGTAAGCGACTTGGATCAGGAAATATGACCATCACAGAAGCTCGCCCAAATAGTTTCCTGGGATATCGACTGCAATTCCTGAAGCCACACAAGTCTGTTTCCAACGACAATTTTACCCTGGAGGAAACACCCGAAGGGACTATGGTTACCTGGAACATGCACAGCAGTCTGCCTTTCTTTTTGTTTTTTCTGGTCAAATTCATGGAAGCTGCCATAGGGATGGACTTTGTCCGCGGCCTCAATATGTTGAAAGACTATGTTGAAACCGGATCAGTACCCTCTCAACTGACTTTTCAGGGAGAAACCCTTCTTAAGGGTTTTTCCTGGGTAGGCAAAAAGAACAGCTGCAAACTTAAGGAAGTCGGTCCCATCATGGAAAATGATTACAAAGAGCTAGAAGCATGGTTTGCCAAAAGAGAAAGCTTGGTGGCCGGTCCTCCCGTCGCTTTTTACCCCAAAATGGAGGTTGTCAGCCAACAAATGACCTTTGTATCGGCCCTCCCCGTAAACGAGATTCCTGCTGATTTGCCGGAAGGTTGGGAAAGTGGTACCGTCTCTGATATGAAAACCTGGGTGATTGTGCACAAAGGGCCGTACAAACATTTAGGCAACCCCTGGTCAGCACTCAGCTCTATTGGCCGAAGTAAAACCGCCCGATTCAGCAAAAAACAAG
>JALQTV010000465.1 GCA_023268675.1 Saprospiraceae bacterium
ACCGTCCCCTGGGCCGGAATCGCTGCAGACGACATGCAGCTCACCGTAACCAATCCGGAAACCATGGCAGCTGAAGAAATATCCGTTAAAGGCGGAGACGAACTGTTCGTCAACCAGTTTGGGGAAATAACAAACATCATCCATCCCAATGACCAGGTTTTTTTGGGAAATCCAAATCCAAAGTGGACCGGCGGCATTTCCAATAGTTTTAGTTGGAAAAACCTGGACCTGGACATTCTCTTCACTTTTGCCGCAGGCCATGACCTCGCAAATGACGAACAGCGCTATCAATTCAATGGATTTGGATATGGGTGGAACATGTGGACCTCTGCTACCAGGCGCTGGCAGCAGCCGGGAGACCAAACAGATATGCACAGGCTAACCTGGGCACCTGAACGACCGGGATCCAACCGATACATTCACAAGGCAGATTTTGTCAGGCTCAAAAATATAACCCTGGGCTATACCTTCCCGGAAAAAATGTTGCAAAAAGCGGGCATAGCAGGAATGCGATTGTATGCTCAGGGCAACAACCTTCTGACCTTCACAGACTATCCCGGATGGGATCCCGAATACAACAGGGACAGTGCAGGAAATACCTCCCAAGGTTATTCCTGGCTTCCTGCCCCTCAGGCAATGGGAGCATCGTTTGGTATCAACATTACTTTTTGAGTTTGACTACAAATGAATGAACAGCAATATGTTAAATAAAAATTTTACCTACAGTTTAAGACCCCTCGTCCTCATTACCCTTTTCTTCGGAGGGGTGTTCTCCTGTGAAAGCTTCCTGGACCTGGAACCCGAAACGAGTTTGTCCAGCGCAAAAGCCTTTGACAGCATCGAAGGGATAGAAGCCGGCATCAACGGAGCCTACAGTACCCTTCACCAGGATTGGATAGAGCGACAGTACGTTTTCGCCGAGTGCCTGGCAGGCAATGTATTCGAGGTCAATTCGCTGAGCAACAGCAACTACCAGGCCGCCCTGAGGCACCAGGACTGGACGGATCTTTTCAATATCGGGAATTATCTGTGGAGCCTATCGTATAGGGCGATAGACCTTTGCAATCAGGTCATTGTGGCCATGCCGGATATACCCGAACCCAACCAGCAAATTGCCGCAGGCAAAAAAAGATTGCTGGGAGAAGCTCATTTCATCCGAGGATTGAATTATTTCGTCTTGAACCGCTTCTTCGGACAACCCCAAAATGGACTGTCCGTACCTATACTTACCGCCCCCTTTCAACCAGATGACAAACCTGCCAGGGGAACAATAGAAGAAACTAAAAACAGGATTATAAGGGATCTGGAAGAAGCCGCCAGTCTCATGGAAGGCGTCAGCAGCAACAACGGAAGAGCGACCATCTGGGCAGTAAAAGCACTCCTGGCTCGTGTTCATTTTGAATACCAAAACTATGAAGCTGCTGCTGCTTATGCCGATGATGTGATCAATAACGGGATTGTGGATGGACGTAAGCTTGATTTGCTGAAAAACGACCTCAGCACTCCTTTCAGTCCTGCCATTACTACCGAAAACATATTCACCTTCATGGGAAATCCCAGAGACCGCGCCAATACTCAACTTTTCAATATGTTCAGCCTGGAAAGCAGTGCAGTCGAACTATCTGTCTCAGCGCCTTATTGGCAAGTGATAGCAAAAGAGCCCAAAGACTTACGGTTGAAACAACTGCATCAGGATTTCAACATTGCCCGCGCCTGTCTCAAATACGACGACCGGGACATGAATATCCCTTACATCCGACTTCCGGAAATGTACC
>JALQTV010000466.1 GCA_023268675.1 Saprospiraceae bacterium
CCCCATGCTAGAAAACGTAGAAACCAATGACGAAGGCTTGAAAAAAATGGTTGATTACCTCCTAAACTGGGATTTTGAATTAAAGAAAAATTCAATCGCTGCAGGAATTTACAACGAATGGGAGCGGACCCTAAAGGAGAAAATGACAGACTTGATGGTTCCTGAAGAGGTGAGGTCCAATGTTTCACTTCAAATGATCAAGGTCGTCAATTGGCTTATGGTTCCGGATCGCAAATTCGGAGAAGATCCCATTGCAGGAAGGAATGCTTTCATGCTCGACGCATTGAAAACGGCCAGGCAAAAACTTACACTCAAGCTCGGGCCTGACATGGAGAAATGGCAATATGGGCAGCCAAATTACAAGGTGGTAATGATGAAACATCCACTTAGTAATGCGGTTAAGCCCGAAGTGAGAGCAAAAATTGACATTGCACCTGTTCCAAGGGGAGGTAATTCCAACACTGTAAACAATACAGGTAGTGGGGATGTACAAACTCACGGTGCTACATTCAAGATCATTGTCGATACGGGAGACTGGGATATGACACTGGGTACCAATTCTCCAGGCCAGGCAGGCAATCCTGATGATCCGCATTATCGCAATCTTTTTCCCATCTGGGCTAGTGACCAGTATTTCCCTTTGTTTTATTCTAAAGATAAGGTTTCGGCAGTAGCCGATGAAGTGATGATCCTTAAACCTGAAAACTAATATATGCAAACCATGTGGACTAAATTTACCGCTAATTTATGTGCAACTTTTTTCCTGCTGGCTCTGGTGATGCCTACTCTTGGGGCTCAACAAATTCCACCACCAATAGATCCTAAAATCAGTGAAATTGCAGGAGCTACTTCCCCGGATCGACTGGAGGCGGATATCAGAAAGTTGGCCGGTTTTGGCACCAGGAACACTTTTTCTGATACTTTGTCCGATACCAGAGGCATAGGGGCTGCCCGTCGATGGATTAAAGCCGAGTTTGAAAAGATTTCAGAAGCGTGTGGAGGTTGCCTTGAAGTTTATTACCAGCGAAATCTGGTGAAGGCTGCTGAAAATCGCCGCATTCCCGAGGATACTTGGGTAGTCAATGTAATTGCTGTCCAAAAAGGTACCCAACATCCGAATCGCTATGCTATCATGTCGGGGGACATCGATTCCCGTGCTTCGGATACCATGGATGGAGAGTCAGATGCCCCAGGTGCGAATGACAATGCTTCCGGAATGGCAGGAACTTTGGAGGCAGCAAGAGTGCTTAGCAAATACAAGTTTCCCTCAAGTATCGTTTATGCAGGGCTTTCAGGTGAAGAACAGGGGCTTCACGGAGGCCGGTATATGGCGGAAGTCGCTCAGGCTGAAGGATGGGACATCATAGGTGTTTTGAACAATGATATGATTGGAAACATACATGGGATAGACGGTGTGATAGACAATACAACCTTCCGGGTTTTTTCAGAGCCCACTCCTGTCACAGAAACAGAACAACAGCGCAACAGCCGCAGGTTCTATGGAGGCGAGGTGGATGGAGTGTCTCGACAATTGGCAAGATATGTACACAAGATGACCGACCTGTATATGACAAACCTCAGGGCAATTATGATATATCGCCTGGATCGTTTTGGCAGGGGAGGGCACCACAGGCCTTTTAATGATTTAGGCTTCGCAGGGGTTCGTATCATGGAAACCCATGAGCACTATCACAGGCAGCACCAAAACATACGAGAAGAAAACGGCATCAAATATGGTGATGTGATTGAGGGGGTAGATTTCAATTAT
>JALQTV010000467.1 GCA_023268675.1 Saprospiraceae bacterium
CCGCCACCACCTGACCGGTGCTTTCCTTTTCAGTTTTTAGCAAGGTTACTTCTACTTCGGCAGAAGTACTGCCAAAAATGCCCAGTTTGGTTGCTGCAGCTCGCGAAAGATCAATAACATAGCCCTGAATCCAGGGACCCCGATCAATAACTTTCACTTGAACGGTCTTTTTATTGTCCAGTCTTTTTACTTGCAATAGTGCTCCTTTCGGATAAAGGTTGTGTGCAGCTGTGTATTCACTCTTGCGATAGATCAGGCCAAAGGCTGTTAAACTCCCATCGAAGGTATCGTCTGTGGCTTTTGCCATGCCGTATTGCACATCCTGGCCATGAATGTTAAGGGCAAAAATGCCCGCAAAAAGCAGAGAAAGCAGGGGTTTCAGGAAATAGACTCTCATAAGCGTGGCATTTCATTCATATTGAGGTGCAAACTAAATAAATTAGGGTAGCTTCTTTTCCAAATATACCTTTTTGAACTCAAAAAATCAATTGACATATCTTGGCAGGAGCTTGCCCGCGTTTGAACTTTAACCCAGGGAAAATTGTATTTTTGCATAAAATAGCCGGAAAGTCCGGTGAAAATGCCTAACAAATGAGTAAACACGGAAAAGTTTTGGTTGCCATGAGCGGTGGGATCGATAGCACGGTTACCGCCATGATGTTGCACGAGGAAGGCTATGAGGTGGTAGGAATTACCATGAAGACCTGGGATTATGCGAATTCCGGGGGCAATAAAAAAGAAACCGGCTGTTGTAGTCTGGATTCTATCAACGATGCCAGACAAGTCGCTGTAGATATGGGTTTTCACCATTTTATCATTGACATCCGATCAGAATTTGGAGATTACGTAGTGGACAATTTTGTGGATGAATACATGGCAGGCCGTACGCCTAACCCCTGTGTGCTTTGCAATACCCATATCAAATGGAATGCACTGCTCAAACGAGCAGATGCGTTGGATTGTGAATTCATCGCAACTGGTCATTATGCCATCATCAATGAGCAGGAGGGGAGGCGTTATGTGTCCAGAGCGGTAGATCAAAACAAGGATCAATCTTATGTTCTTTGGGGACTGAGTCAGGAATGTTTGCATCGGAGTCGCTTTCCGCTTGGTGGGTACACAAAACCTGAGATCCGGCAGATGGCAAAAGATTGGGGATATGAGGAACTGTCGAAAAAAGCAGAGAGTTATGAAATTTGTTTTGTTCCGGACAACGATTATCGTTCCTTCCTTAAGCGGAAGGTAGACGGCCTTGAAGCATCAGTTGCCGGCGGAGAATTTGTCGATACTCAAGGCAAGGTTCTGGGAAAACACCAGGGGTATCCTTTCTACACAGTAGGGCAGAGAAAAGGATTGGGTATTGCCTTGGGTGAACCTATGTTTGTAACAGCCATTGACCCCGAACACAATCGGGTTGTGTTGGGGAGAGAAGAAGACCTGGTACGCAATGGCATGGACGTACACGGAGTCAATTTCATGAAATACGCATCCATTCCGGATGGACTGGAAGCTGTCACAAAGATTCGCTACAGGGATCAGGGAACATTGAGCCAGTTGTACCAAATGGAAAACGGCAAGGTAAGGGTAGAGTTTCTCGCGAATGTGAAAGGGATAGCTCCCGGCCAGTCAGCGGTTTTCTATGAGGGAGAGGACGTAGTGGGTGGTGGCATTATCTGGCACGGAACAAAGAACTAAACTTTTGCAAATGTCGGACATGATTCAGATCGGTTCCATACG
>JALQTV010000468.1 GCA_023268675.1 Saprospiraceae bacterium
GATGGGTGACAACCCATCGTAAGGAAAAACCCCGCAAGGGGTGGCATAATAATTACCTATGGTGTGAAATAAAACACAAAAAATTTAACAGCTCTCCCCGAAGGCTACGAAATACCCATTCCCCTTGAAACCACAGTCAACGCTATTTAGGGAAGGACACCCCCCTGTTTACTGTTTACTGACCACCGTTCACAGTTCCCTGCTCCCTGCTCACCGAATCAGCGTGAAACTTCCTTCCAGGGTTCTTTCGGTACCATCTTGAAGCGCTATCGTCAAACTATACACATACACCTGGCTGCTGATGGCTTGCCCGTTGAAGGTACCATCCCAGTTCAACAAAGGATCAGAGGGTGCGATTGCATTCCTAAAGAAAACCAGATTGCCCCAGCGATCAAATATTCTGAAAGTTTTGACTTCCTTCACCTCCGGCAGAAAATACATTTCCAGGTAATCGTTGTGACCGTCCCCGTTGGGAGAAAAAGCATTGGGAACATACACAAATGACCTGTCCTGGACATAAACCGTCACAAAATCATCTGCCGAACAGCCTTCTGTGGTCTCTACGCGAACAAAATAAGTTTCCGAAGTCGGCGGACTGACACGGATACTGGCTGCTGTCGAAGAAAAATCAGGTTCGCTGGAGTTCCAGATGATGCGGGAAGCTTCCAGACCGGTAATCTCCGGAACAATTGATACAGTATCACCTCGCAATATTTCACGGTCAGGTCCCAACTCTACCGTCACGCGATCTGATCCGGGTAATACAATGGAAGTACTCCATTCACAGCCATTTGCTCCCTGTACAAACACCTCGTATTCTCCTGACTTCAGGTTTTTAAACTCCGGAACACCCACAAAAAGGCGATTATTCAGCGCATAAACAAAGGGACCCTCTCCTCCACTTACCTCCCCGATGGAAATGCTCCCATTTCGCTCATTGCGACAATCCGGAAATACTGCAGAAACAACAGCACTGTCAATAGGCGTAGAACGCTCCAAAACCCGGGTCGCGGTACTGCCCGAACAACCATTGATGAGATTTTTTACCGTCACCTGATAAGTACCTGCAGCTGCACTGCGCAAAAAAATGGAATCTGTACTTCCAAGGATAAGCCCATCAGCACTTTGCCATTGGTAGGAATAAATACCCGGAGCGTCAGTTTCGGCCAACAGCCAAACTTCCCGCTGAATGCAATCCAGATAGTCCGTGTTGTTGATGGCTACCTGTGGAGGTACAGTGTCTATGGCTACACTTACTGATGCACTATCTACACAAGCATTCCTGGTATTTGTAAGGAAAAGCGAGTAAACTCCGGGGCGATCAACATTATTCAGGATGGGATCACTTGTCGCAAGGATTCCTTGAGGACCTGTCCAGGAAAAATCAAACTCGCTGCCCGAATCAGAGCTCGAAGCATCAATCAAGGTAGTAACTCTTTCACAGGTCAAGGGCAAAGGTGCTTCCAGTTTGATTGACGGGATCATTCTGTCCGCCATAATTTCTCTGACCAAGGTGTCCTGACAACCATTGGTTTGATCGGTAACCACAAGTGTATAAGTACTGGCAGTACTGACTTCCAACTGTGGTTTTCCACCAACCAATACCGGGATGTTGTTTTCTATATTGTACCATTGATAAACGATCGCTGTTGGCAAAGATGCATTGGCATCCAGCAACAGCGATTCCAGCTCACAGGTCAGACTAGTGCCATCCGGAGCAT
>JALQTV010000469.1 GCA_023268675.1 Saprospiraceae bacterium
CAAATTGCCAGACTGGGTAGAGCAACAGCGCCAAATGATTGAAAGAAAACTGGAAGCCATCACCCTGAATCCTGAAAAATATGCTTAAGCATCAAAAAGTTTTGGAATATGCCGGACTCAAACCAGGGGAGTCTGAAAAGGCCATGATCATGGTCCATGGCAGAGGGGGGAATGCGCTTGACATCCTGGGTTTGGCAAGTCACTTGCAGGTTCGGGACTTTACCTTGCTTGCCCCTCAGGCTACCGGCAATACCTGGTATCCCAACAGTTTCATGGCACCCAGACGGCACAACGAGCCCGGCCTTTCTTCCGGACTTGAGGTACTGGAAGCCACTTTGTCAGAGTTGTTGGATGTGGGGTATGCTGCCGAACAGATTTATTTTCTGGGTTTTTCCCAGGGAGCCTGCCTGACGGTAGAATTTTTGGCAACCCATCCCCAAAAATATGCCGGGGCTTTCATTTTGAGCGGTGGATTGATAGGGGATGTTTTAGACGAAAAACTATATGCAGGCACCTTTCAGGGTACACCCATGTTTTTTGGAATAACAGACAGGGATCCGCACGTGCCCCTTTCGCGAGTGGAGGCAAGTGCGAAAATTTGTGAATCACTGGGTGCTGCCGTAACACTGGAAGTGTATCCGGGAAGACCTCATGGCATCTATCCCGAAGAAATTGTCCGGGTGAACGCTATGTTGACTTCGGATAAGGTATAAAAAAGCATGCTTCTGATTTCGAAGCCCTAATGCCTCTCGTCCTTGACGATATTATCCAGCGTCCATTCGAGTTGCTGTTCAAAAGCATGGCAGCGATGCGTGCAGTCTGATTTGCTGCAAATTTTACACGATTGAGGACTACAGGGGTCGGTATGGATGAAAATTTCAACCGGCTGATCCAGGTTTTCATTGATGAGTTGCTCCAACTGCTTGACTTCCAGGTGTGCTTCCCGGATGCTAAAATACCAGGGCAGGCTTAGGTGGCAATCGATGTGGAGGGCATTGCCATATTTGATGATGCGGAAATTGTGGATGTCTATCCAGTTGGGATGCCTTTTTTTGTGCAAGATTTCAACCAGGTGCCTGATTAGGGCCTCATCGGCCTCGTCCAGGATTCCTGCAATCGAACTGCGCAACAACTTAAACCCTGAAACAATGATGATGACACCGAAAATGATGGCAATGAGATTGTCCAGTTCCTGCAATCCGGTGAAGTGAATCAGCAGGAGACCGGTAATCAGGCCCAGGGAAGAATACCCGTCGGTCATCAGGTGTTTGCCACTGGCTTGCAGCAATACGGACCACGATTGTTTGCCTCTTTGCAAGAGCAAATAGCCCATCAGGTAGTTGATTGTGCCGGTAGCAGCCGTCAGGATAATACCCAGATCGAGGGATTCCAGTGGCTCGGGGTAAAAGAAATTATAGATAGATTTCCCTATGATGCCCAATCCTGCAATGCCTATCAGGGTGCCTTCAAAACCTGCAGATATGAATTCTATCTTGCCATGTCCGTAGGGGTGGTTGGCATCTTTGGGTCTTGCGGCAAAACCAATGCTGAAAAGTGCCACTCCGCCTGCAATTACGTTGATGATGCTTTCCAGAGCATCGGATAAAATACCGTTGGAACCCGTCAGCCACCAGGCCAAAAACTTGGCCAGCATGAGTAATATGCCCATGAAAAATGCGATCCGCAA
>JALQTV010000046.1 GCA_023268675.1 Saprospiraceae bacterium
AAATTGCAGGTGAATTCTTCGAATTGTACCGCGCGCACAAAAAAATTACGGCTCTGAAGATTACTTCAGCCAGCCCGCTGTCTGAGGAATTGGTCAAAGCTTTGATCAGCAAGCTGCAGGCACATGGCGCGGTAAAGGAGAACGTAGAATTGGAAACCAAGATAGACCCTACTCTGATCGGTGGATTCGTGGTAGAGACCGAAGGGAAAATCATTGATACATCTGTACAGCAAAGTTTGAAACAACTACGGCACGAGTTCAAGGATAATCTTTACATATCCCAGATTGTAGCCGGCTAAGTTTTATATGCCTGCCAGTCAGGCCCTATTAAGTAAATCTATCGTAAAACCGCAAATACCTCTACTATGGTTGATGTTAAACCTGATGAAATATCTGCGATCCTGAAGCAACAGCTTTCAGGTTTCAGTTCAGCAGCAGAGTTGGAAGAATTTGGTACCGTACTCCAGGTGGGTGACGGTATCGCCCGTATCTTCGGATTGACCAAAGCTCAATCGGGTGAATTGGTAAAATTCGAAACCGGTGTCGAAGCTATCGTACTTAACCTCGAAGAAGACAACGTCGGGGTGGTATTGATGGGCCCCGGTGATGGCATCAGAGAAGGATCTCGTGTACAACGCACGGGTAAGATCGCTTCTATCAAAGTTGGCGACGGCTTCGTAGGTCGTGTAGTCAACCCACTGGGTACTCCTATCGACGGAAAAGGCAAAATCGAAGGTGAAACTTACGAGATGCCATTGGAAAGAAAAGCTCCCGGGGTAATTTATCGCCAGCCGGTACAGGAACCACTTCAGACAGGTATCAAGGCCATCGATGCCATGATCCCCATCGGACGTGGACAGCGCGAGCTTATCATCGGTGACCGCCAGACAGGTAAAACCGCCATCGCACTGGATACGATCATCAATCAGCGCGAGTTTTACGAAAGAGGTGAGCCCGTTTACTGTATTTATGTGGCCTCCGGCCAAAAAGCTTCGACCGTAGCACAGGTATCTCGTATCCTGGAAGAAAATGGAGCGATGGACTATACGGTTATCGTTTCCGCTTCTGCTTCAGATCCTGCTCCGCTACAATTCTACGCACCTTTCGCAGGTGCTGCGATCGGAGAATTTTTCCGCGATACAGGCAGACCTGCGCTGATTATCTATGATGATTTGTCAAAACAGGCAGTTGCTTATCGCGAAGTATCCCTTTTGCTTCGTCGCCCTCCGGGACGTGAGGCTTATCCCGGTGACGTTTTCTACCTGCACTCCCGTTTGTTGGAGCGTGCAGCGAAAGTGATCGCCAATGACGATATCGCACGTCAGATGAACGACCTTCCCCAGTCTTTGATCGATGCAAAAGACGCAAATGGCCAACCCCTTGTAAAAGGTGGCGGTTCTTTGACTGCTCTTCCTATCATCGAAACACAGGCCGGTGACGTTTCTGCTTATATCCCAACCAACGTAATTTCTATTACCGACGGTCAGATTTTCCTTGAAACCAACCTCTTCAATGCCGGTATTCGTCCTGCTATCAACGTGGGTATTTCGGTATCTCGTGTGGGGGGGTCTGCTCAGATCAAATCTATGAAAAAAGTATCCGGTACGTTAAAACTGGATCAGGCGGCTTTCCGTGAATTGGAAGCTTTCGCAAAGTTTGGTTCTGATCTTGATGCGGCTACACAAAGAGTCTTGGACAAAGGTCGTCGCAACGTGGAAGTGCTTAAGCAGGCACAGTATTCTCCGGTCTCTGTAGAAAAACAGGTGGCTATCATCTATCTGGGAACCAAAGGTTTGCTACAGGATGTACCGGTGGAAAAAGTGAAGGAGTTTGAGGAAAACTTCCTGAATACCATCGAAAATCAGGCACCTGAAGTACTTGCCAATTTCAAAAAAGGAAAATTGGAAGCAGCGGACCTGGCTAAGGTGGAACAATTGGCAAAAGAATTGACCGCCAAATACAAGAAATAATTTGCAGCGTATCCTTTTTTATTGATTGAAAACCTCACAGTAAATGGCAGGTAATTTAAAAGAAGTCAGAGACCGGATCGCTTCCGTCAACAACACCCAGCAGATCACCAAGGCTATGAAAATGGTATCTGCTTCCAAACTGCGCCTGGCACAGGGAGCTATCCAACGCATGCGCCCTTATGCCGATAAGCTGAATGACATGTTGCGCAATATTTTGTCCAACATGGATGGTGACAGTTCTACCATGTATGGCGTGGAAAGACCGGTGGAAAAAGTCTGTATTGTAGTGGTAACTTCTAACAGGGGGCTTTGCGGTGCCTTCAATACCAACATCAATAAGGCTGTTGTCAAAAAACTGACAGAAGATTACGCATCACAACTGGAAGCGGGAAATGTTTCTCTGGTTTTCATCGGTAAAAAAGGATACGACTTCTTCCGTAAGCGTTATACCAACATTCAGTTTCATACCGACAATCTTTTGCTTTTCGATGACTTGAGCTTCGATAATGTAAAAAAGGTGTCTCAGTGGCTGATGGATGGCTTCCTGAACCAAAAGTTTGATCGGGTTGATGTGGCTTATGGTTTCTTCAAAAACGCTGCAGTCCAGTATTCTTTGGTGCAGCAGTTCCTTCCGGTAGAAAAACTGGAAGTTTCAGAAGAAGGTGCCGAAGAACGCAAACACAAAGTAGATTATACGTTTGAACCGGACCAGCAGGAATTGTTGGACTACCTGGTACCAAGTATCTTGCAGACACAATTCCAAAAGTACTTGCTGGATACTCATGCTTCTGAACATGGCGCTCGTATGACTGCCATGGACAAAGCTTCGGAAAATGCCAACGATTTGCTCAAAGAATTGAAATTGAGCTACAACAAGGCGCGCCAGGAAGCAATTACCAAAGAAATTCTGGAAATCGTGGGCGGTGCTGCCGCACTCGAACAAGGATAATTTTCGTTTTTCTCTATCGAAAAAGCTCCTCCGCCATGCAGAGGAGCTTTTTTTATGTCATTGCGATTTGCCCGGTTTGTGATTTTTTGCAAAATCAGCCCAGTCCTTGTATCGCTTGCCACTTCCACTAAGGCTTCTTTGGTTGTAATGATGACAAAGCGCAGCAGCCAGTGCATCGGTAGCATCAAGGGTGTGATGATCCAGGCGAAGTTGCAGAATTTGTTCCAACATGGCAGCTACCTGCTCTTTTGTGGCATTCCCCTTTCCTGTAATGGATTGCTTGATTTTGCGGGGAGCGTATTCATAAACCGACAGATCCATGGTAATCGCCGCTGCTATGGCAACCCCCTGGGCACGACCGAGTTTGAGCATGGATTGTACATTTTTGCCAAAAAAAGGTGCCTCAATGGCCATAATACCGGGCTCGAAAGATCGTATGATGCCCTGCAGGCGTTCGTGTATGTGTCTCAGCTTCTGATGATGATCTGAAAATTGTTGCAAGCGTATGACACCTAACTCAGGTACGGATAGTTTGCCCTTGTTAACTTCGAGGATGGCAAAGCCCAAAATGTTGGTACCCGGGTCTACACCGAGCAGGCGATAACTTGTAGGCAATGGTTTCAATGACAATATTTTGGTTCAAATAAACACTAAATGTTGCGAAATAACAATTTTTAAAACTATTTTTTTAACAGACAGTCTTGGCTCTTAAGCACTATTTCAATACAGTTTTTAAGTTTTTTGTCTTCGTTTTGTTGTGCTATGTCTTTTACCGGCAATGGTCTGCAGTCCCTTCTTTCGAAATACTGCACAGTGCTTTTCTTTCAGACCTGAGTCGCTCTGAATGGTTATTACTGGCAGCAGCTATTTTTTTTATGCCTCTCAACTGGCTTCTCGAAACGCTCAAATGGAATACGCTGCTCAAACCGGACGTGCATTTGAAGCTGTGGCCTGCTTTCAAAGCTATTTTGAGTGGGGTGACGGTTTCTCTTTTTACCCCCAATAGAACAGGTGAGTATGCGGGGCGTATTTTACTGGTGGAGGCTCAGCACAACTGGAAAGCTGCTATTGCTTCTGTCATGGGGAGTTTTGCACAGATATTGGTACTTACGGGTATGGGAGTTTTGGGCGCTGCCGGTTTTTTGTATGTTCTGCCGGGCAGCGGGCATCGCTTTTTGTATGCTGTGGCTTTGTCGGGGTTGTTGCCCTGGCTGGCTGCGCTATACCTTTATTTTCATCCGGTACTCCTGCTTTCTCTGAGTCAGAGACTTCCGCTCCCGAAGCGCCTGGGAAACTATCTGAAACCCCTCAACGTTATAAGTAAATGGAGTAAAGCGGAACTGGGTAAGGTATTAGTACTGGCTTTGCTGAGGTATTTGGTATATGGAGGGCAGTACTTACTGGTATTGGCATTTTTCGGCGTAAGTCCCTCCCTGTGGCAGGGAATATCCGGCGTTGCAACTATATTTTTACTGCAAACAGGGATTCCGCTTCCCCCCTTTGGTGCCTTACTTGCCAGGGGAGAAATCGCGCTGATGGTGTGGACTGTTTTTGATGCCAACGAAATAGCGATCCTGGCTGCTACCTTTGTCCTTTTTATAATAAATCTGAGCTTGCCTGCGTTATTCGGAGCAATTTTTATATTCAAAACCAATGTTTTAAAGTCAATTGGCTATGATGATAAACAAGAAAAGGAATAAGCTGTTGTCCATTGCTTTTCTGCTTTCAGGCTCCTGGATTATGGTTGACAAGCCTGTGGATACCTTGCCGGTCATTGAAGCCTGTCAATCCGAGAATATCGCCTTTGAGGCAGGGGAAGAGATTGTTTATAAGTTGTATTACAATTGGAATTTTGTTTGGTTGGCTGCCGGCGAAGTGGTATTCAGGGTCAGGGACAAGGGCAGTACCTATCACATTTCTGCTCATGGGCGTACCTACAAAAGCTATGAGTGGTTTTTTAAGGTACGCGACAAATACGATACTTACATTGACAAGGAAACGCTGCTCCCTTTGGTTTCGATACGGGATATCCAAGAAGGCAGTTACAGTCTGTATGATAGGGTAAGCTTTGACCACGATGCGGGGAAGGCGGTTTCTCTCAGGGGAAAAACCAAAGAAACAGCCAGGGAGAAAGTGTATGACATTGATCCCTGCATGCATGACTTGCTTTCTATCGTGTACTTTTGCCGGAACATACCTTTTGATAGCATTCCTTCAAATTACAGGATACCCATTAAAATTTTTATGGATAAGGAAGTCTGGCCACTGAGTGTTCACTATCAGGGTAAGGAAGCTGAGAAAAAGGTAAAGGGACAGGGAAAGTTCCAGACGATACGCTTCAATCCGGACGTAGTGGCCGGGGATTATTTCAATGAAGGAACGAAGATGGATATCTGGGTTTCGGACGATGCCAACCGCATACCCCTAATCATTGAATCGCCGGTATCTGTGGGCTCTGTCAAGGCAATACTGAAAAGTTATTCGGGGTTGCGGTACGACATGACAGCCCGGACAGGAAATGATGACGAATAAATTTGAAACATGAAGCGATTGACCTACCTCTGGTTTGTAATTGCCGTTGCACTTTCAGGTATCTGGCTGGGTTATATGTTTTTTAGCCGTCAGGCCAAGGAGGAAAAGGCAGCCAGTGCCTACATACTGTTGGAAAAAGTTGAAAAAGTGTGCAAACTGGTAACGGTGGAGGGCAATTTTGACGAATGGTACGACGAATCCAATATCCGCCAGTTTACCCTGTATTTCCCACTACCGGGAAGTTTTTATTTTACCAAGAAAGCTACCCTTCGGGTAAAAGGAAAGGTGTTGGTAGGTTATGACATGGCTGATATTCGGGTGACAGCCGACAGCCTCAGGCGCATCATTACGCTGAGTAACCTACCGGAACCCGAAATATTGTCTATTGATCACGAGATCGAGTACAGAGATCTCGAGGAGAGCTGGTTCAATTCATTTACTACAGAAGATTATACCAACCTCAACAAAAATGCCAAGGAGGCACTGCGGGTCCAGGCTGCGGAGAGTCGACTTTTAGAGGAAGCCCAACTGGAAGGCAATCAAATGATTGAGGTCATTCGATTTATGACAGAAGCTGCCGGCTGGAGATTGGTTTTGGAGCATGGTTCCGAAAATGTTTGGCTCAACTGAATAAGTTGTTGGTCAAATTATTTATTTTAGGGGCTTTGTGCTAAATTTTATTCTAAAAACCATACTATGAGCAAGCAGTTCTTCGGTCACCCCTCGGGCCTTTCTACCCTGTTTTTCACGGAAATGTGGGAAAGATTCAGCTATTACGGCATGCGCGCACTCCTGATATTGTTTATGGTTACTACTGCCGAAGCTGGAGGTTTGGGCTTTGACAGTGAAGAAGCTGCGGCAATTTATGGCCTTTATACCTGTGGGGTATATTTACTTACGCTGCCCGGTGGTTGGATGGCAGATAGACTGATTGGCGCCCAAAAGGCGATCTGGTATGGGGGTATCATTATCATGCTGGGGCACTTTACGCTGGCCATCCCTTCTGAAACGACCTTTTTCATAGGACTTTTTCTGATTGTGATTGGTACAGGTTTGCTAAAGCCCAATGTAAGTGCGATAGTAGGTGATCTATATCCTGAGGGAGGTGCTCGTCGCGATGCGGGTTTTTCGGTTTTTTATATGGGGATCAATATCGGAGCTTTTCTGGGGCCTCTGGTATGCAGCTACCTGGGAGAAGAAGTAAACTGGCACATGGGCTTTGCCTTTGCGGGTATCGGTATGTTTTTTGGATTGGTACAATTTCACCTGACTAAAAAGAATCTGGGAGAGATTGGCGTAGCGCCGAATATAAGTCTGGATAAAAACGCAAAGCTAGATAGTGGAAATAATTTGTTGGCATTGGCCTTTGCTGTGGTATCTGTATTGTTGTTGGTGGGCTTACAAATGACCGGCGCAATTGACATGTTTACTCCCCGTGGTCTGGCAGAAGCCACCTTTGTCATTATCGGTGTGGTTGCAGTGGGGTACTTTGCTTATGTGTTGTTGGCAGGAGGACTTAATGCAGATGAACAAAAAAAGGTGGTCGTTATATTTGTATTGGTGATGGCTGCGGCCATGTTTTGGGCGGGTTTTGAACAGGCAGGCTCGTCGCTTAATCTCTTTGCAGAGAGGTATACCGACAGGGTGATAGGCGGTTGGGAGATTCCCGCCGGCTGGTTGCAATCGGTCAATCCTATGTTTATCATTATTTTCTCACCTATATTTGGAGCATTGTGGGTCAAATTGTCCATGATGCATCTTAATCCAAGAACGCCTATCAAATTTGCTTTAGGTCTTATTTTACTGGCTCTTGGTTTCTTTGTCATGGTTCAGGCTGCAAGAATTGCTGCAGATGGTTTTGCCGCCAGTCCTTTCTTCCTTATCCTGACTTACTTCTTGCATACTTCCGGTGAACTTTGCCTCAGCCCTGTGGGCTTGAGTACCACAACCAAACTGGCACCAAGGCGATATGTCAGCCAGATGATGGGCATGTGGTTTGTTGGAACTGCCCTGGGTAATTTGGTGGCAGGTCTCGTGGCAGGTGCCTTTGATCCGGATTCTGTCCAACAGATGCCTGATCTGTTTATGAGCGTAGTACTGACTACAGGAGGTGCCGGACTGGTTATACTTGTACTTAGTCCGTGGATGCAAAAATGGATGGGAGAAATAAAATAAATGATGAAGCAATACAGGCAAACCAGTCTCATTTACAGGGCACTCTTTGTCGGACAGCTACTCTTTGCCCTTGTCGTCTTTTGGATGGTCACCAGTAAGGCAGCGGCTTTGGCTGAAAATTATCGCTCCTATACTTTTGACAGGCTGCCCATGATGGTCGCCTTAATCGGTATTGCAGGAGCCATGCTGATGAATAAGTTGAGATCATCTCAGGGAGCGGCTATTGAGGATGTTCCGCAAATCCTGCAGCACTATCACACAACGGTTATGTTGCGCTCGGCTATTCTGGAAGGTTGCAATCTTATTGTGCTTACCTTGGCATTGATTAACGGCAATCTTTTCTTTATGCTGTATTTCGGTATTGGAATGGCTGCCTTCCTGTATTTTAGGCCCACCGTCGAAAATCTGGCAAAAGACTACGGATTGACGCCGCAGCAGGAGGCAGCATTGAAGCAAAAGGTGAATCAATAACACCAGGTTTATCTTGGAACCTGCCGTCTTTGCCCTCCTCCGATAAATCTGGACCAGCCGTACCTTATGAGCAGGAAAAGCAAGAAAAATATAAGTAAGACGTATTCGAAGCGCAGGTAAGAAAAGACTACCAGACGGGTTTTATCAATAAACCACATGATGATCATGGTAGCTGTGATCATGGTAATCAGTCCCGATAATTTATCAAAACCGGGAATCCATGCCAGGTCTACATTTCTTCGAATGATGAGCAAGGTGGCAATCATGGAAACGACGGGCAGTATCTGGGTGTAGATATCCGTATTCATGATACTTTGGCGCTCAAACAAAAAGAAATAAACATCCAGCGTGACAGCGAAGATACCCGGAACAGAAGCCAGGTAGATGAGTACGGCATAGACATATTTCCAGGGAGAAAGATGCCCCTCCCCCCTGGAAACGCTCCCCAGAATCAGTGCTGCCAGGGGAACGATAGCAAAATAAAATAGGACGTATTGCGGATGATCTGCAATGATGTTGAATAATTCCTGTAAAGTCATAAGCCGGCAGATTATAAATCCATCAGCAGGTTAAGCGGGTCTTCCAAAAGTTCTTTCACACGTACCAGGAAGGTAACAGAGGTGCTACCATCGATGATTCGGTGATCATAGGAAAGTGCAACATACATCATTGGCCTGATTTCAACTTTTCCGTCGATGGCTACGGGCCTTTGCTGGATTGCATGCATACCCAAGATTGCTGATTGGGGTTCGTTCAAAATAGGGGTACTAAGCAGAGAACCGAAGACACCACCGTTAGTAATGGTGAAAGTACCTCCACTCATTTCATCCATCGAAAGGGTGCCGTTTCGGGCTTTTTCCGACAATTCTTTGATCTTGTATTCAATCTGGGCAAAGTTTAGGGACTCCACATTGTGTACGGGAGGAACAACCAGTCCGTTGGGTGTAGAGATCGCGATGGAAATATCTGCGTAATCGTGGTAGATTACTTCCCCCTCATTGATGTAAGCATTGACATCCGGTTTTTCCATCAGCGCCTTTGCACAAGCTTTGGCAAACAAGGACATGAAGCCCAGTTTGATGCCGTACTTTTTTACGAATTTATCCTGATAGCGGGAGCGTAAGTCCATTACAGCAGTCAGGTCAATTTCGTTGAAGGTAGTGAGCATCGCTGTTTCATTCTTAGCACTGACCAGCCTTTTGGCGATGGTTTTGCGCATGCGGCTCATCTTTTTGGTATGGGTATTTCGGCTAAAAGCGGCAGTATCTGCTACGATCGGGGCAGTGACCGGAGCTTTTGGAGCGGGAGCCTGTGTTTCGGCAGGTTTGGCTGCAGCAGCTTTCAGGGCATCCTCTTTGGTAATGCGGGCGTCTTTGCCGGTTCCTTGCACAGCACTTGTTTCGATGCCGTTTTCTTTCAAAATTTTAGCAGCAGCAGGAGAAGGGTGTCCGCTTGCATAAGTTTCCTGAGCAGGTGTTTGCGTTGCAGGTGTTTCCGGAGTGGGCGTTTGCACACCGGCTGTAGGTTCAGGTTTGTTTTGTCCGCCATCGGGTTTGACTGCTGAAGTATCGATTTTGGCGACCAGTGCTCCGATCTCCAGATCATCACCTTCAGCTGCGACATGTATGATTCTACCTGCAGCTTCTGCCGGGAACTCCAATGTTGCTTTGTCTGATTCGAATTCGCAGATGGGATCATCCAGTTCTACATAATCGCCATCTGCCTTTAGCCATTGAGAGAGGGTTACTTCCGTTACGGATTCTCCAATGGTGGGAACCCTCATTTCGTATTCTGCCATACTACTTGATTAAGTATATATTTTTGTTTTTGTTGACTACCGCAATAATGCATGAAAAGACAAAATTAAGCAAACAAACGCACACTTTTTATTCTACAAAGGCTAACGCTTTGAGAGATATTTGGTTTGCTGTTATGGATATTTTAATCTGAGGGGGAAAATACCTTGATAGATGCGGGCAGTATTTTACTTCCCTCGTCAGAAATATACAGGGTGCCGTCTGAAGCGAAACATATTCCTTCAGGCTGGTAGTGTTGTTTTTTGGGGAGTGAAACGAGGTGTGTGATGCTCCCTTCAGAGTTCATGACAAGCAGCATATCTGCTGCTGCGGAAAGGATATAATAGTCTTTTGTATGAGGATGCCGGGCAATCCCTGAGGGCTTAAAAGTTTTGATTTTTTCTGTACTTAACGAGCGGATGCTGTCTTGTTGTATTTGGAATACAGGCTTTTTACCTAATCTATGGGTGTTGAGGTCAAACGCATAAATCATGCGATCTTCTTTGCCATGGGGGTGCTCTTTGCAGACCAGCAACAGGCTGTGACTTTCCCGGTCATAGCCCAACCCTTCAACATCGTAGCTTTCATTGAGAAAGTTTTCAAAGGCTTTTACTTCCTGTTGAGGACTGCCGGGTTGAGTCAGTCGGAACAAGGTGCCGCTACTGTTGACAATATATAGATGTTCTCCTACAAACTCTATGCCCTCATAATCGCCATCTGTACCGAAGGGGATGGAAGGCAGTACTTCTCCTGTTTGGCGGTCAATTTTAAAAAAATGTCCCCATTCGTCCTGTACGGCGATCAGGTAGCGTTCTTCTTCGAAGAGGCTCAGTCCTGATATTTCTACCAACTCAGGGGGGAGCCAGAACACTTTATCCGGTGCATCGAATTTATAGGGTAGTTTCATATCAGTCAGAGTATGATGGCTCGCTGCAGGGTGCTGTCCTTCACAGGAAGACAGGGGCAGCCAGACTGTGAAGATTGCAAGTAGGGGAAGTGGCAACAAGCGTTGTTTTGCTTTCATTTGCCTCAGCTTTTCTTGCGAGACTTGAATTTGTAGTTGACTTTTGCCGAAGGCCGTAAAAAGAAGTACAATCCTATAGCTACAAATGGAATGCTCAGCCACTGTCCGGTGGACAAAAGTCCCAGTGTTTCTTCTAAACCGCCCAGGCTGTCCTTGAAATTTTCCCAGACAATGCGGGAAGAAAAGATAAATATCAAAAACAATCCGAATATTTTACCTGGGTAAAACCGGTAGTCACTTTTCCAATATACGCTGTATAAGATAGCAAAGCTGACGAGGTAAGTCATGGATTCATAAAGCTGTACCGGATGTCGGGGAATGTCATCTACTCTCAGAAAAACAAAAGCCCAGGCGACCTCTCCCGGTTTGCCTATGATCTCCGAATTCATAAGGTTGCCTATGCGAATGAATGCTGCTGCCAGTGCTGTTGGTACTACTACTTTGTCCAGTATCCATAGCATAGACTGTCCGGATACGTTTCGGGAAAACAGCCATAGTGCCAGAAGGATGCCTATTGCCCCTCCGTGGCTGGCTAGTCCTCCTCTGTGGATCATAGGGATTTCGGATAAGTGCTGAGAGTAGTAATCCCAGTCGTAGAAAAATACATGCCCGAATCTGGCTCCCAGTACAGCTCCCAGTACAATATAAATGAAGGCTTTATCCAGCCACTCTTCAGGAGCATTTTCCACTTCAAACATCCGCCTGACCATAAAAAGCCCCAGAAGAAAGCCTGAAGCAAAAAGCAATCCGTACCATTTCAGGGTAAGAAATCCGATAGAAATGATATCAGGAGATGCATCCCAGTTGATGTAAGAAAGGATGGTTTGCATAGGGGTATTATTTTGTGCACTAAACTTAAAGAATTTAGGGTAGAACCCAAAACAAAAAGCGTCCGGAAAAGCAGAGAGCTCACACGGACGCTTGAAATTAAATATGGATTAAAGCGATGTTTAAATTATTACCGCCAATCAGGCAACCGCTATGACCCTTGAAAAATCGGGCAATAAGAACGGTTGTTTGTTTTTGTACCATTGATCCAGGCTTGCTACGGCTGCTTTGGATTGTCCCAGTTCTTTCAGGTAGGCTTCCAATGCAGTTGCAACTTTTTCCGGAACAACGAGGAAGTTACCCTGAGCATTTCTGTACAAAACATCTTGCAAATAAGCAGGGTTGAGTGATCTGATGGAATTGACGGGCAATCCGGTGATTTCAGATACCTCATTGAAGCTTAGTTTGGTATAAACAGTTAGTACAGTAAGCTTGCCAAAGTCAATTTTGTGATCTTTCGGGTTTAGTCCGTAATCTTCGAAGTAGTTGCCCACATACGCTGCTGCCACATATTTGGGCAGATAATTTTGGGTTTCTATAGGAAGATACTGCTTGATCGCTTCATAGTCGGTGCTGCCAGCCATTCGTATGGCTTTGTTTACTCTGCCCGGGCCGGAATTGTAAGCTGCTAGAACTAGTTTCCAGTCGCAGTATTTCTTGTACAGCGAAGACAACATGGTCAGTGCGGCTTTGGTGGACTTCACCGGGTCGTAGCGTTCGTCAATCTGGTTGTTGATGTTTAGTCCGAACTCCATAGCCGTAGCGGGCATCAGCTGCCACAAACCTGCGGCGCTGGCTCCTGATAAGGCATCGGATCTCAATTCGGATTCAATCATTGAAAGGTACTTCAGCTCTTTGGGCAACCCATATTCTTCAAGGTACTTGTCGAATAGTGGGAAATACAACTCTGTCCTGTTCAACAGTGTTTGCGTCTCTCGCTTGCCATACATCACATACGTTTTGATGTAGTCAGCGATTTTGCGGTCATACTGGAGATCTACGGGTAAGTTGAGTTCAGCGAGGTTAGCTTTGATGCTGTTTTCATCGAAAACAGCGCTGGGTTCAGCCAAAAGAATAGAAGCTAAATCGGTGTTGATCGTTGCTTGCACGGAAGCAACAGGTGTCATAGCCACAGCAAGTGTGGCAATTGTCCATGGGAATTTCATAATTTTTTTATTTATGCCTCAAAGAGAAGCAGAAACAAAATTGCATACCCTACTTTTAGCAGTGTACACGTGTGTTTGGATTATTGTTCTTATATGTTCAAGTGCAAAGCTATGCTATTTTCTTTGTAATTCAAAAATTAATTGCCTACATGCATAATTTTTTTTGGTGTATAACTATTTGGTTAACAGGTAAACACAGTAAAAAGTGCCTTAACGCAACAATTCATTTATTTGCTTGTTAAGGGCAATAGACAAAACAATATTCTACCTTAGGACGGGTTTTCGATTTTTTCCCACAAAAACAAGGGTTTTTGCTAGCTTAATAAAATCGATAGAAAATCCGCTCTCGCAAAAAATTTTTGGGACCTGATTTTCAGGCTTTCGCCCAAAAAAAGTTCAATTTTTGTGCCAAAGTGGCTTTATCGAGCCATAAAAAACACATCTTTGTTTTTGTAATAAGTAAACAACTGTTATTTTTTGCTATATGAATATCTCAATTCTTGCCTTTGGAATAGCGAGGGACATTGTAGGAGCTTCAGAATTCGATTTTGCGGTAGAAGAAAGCCAGACAGTCGGAGAGTTGAAACAGGAATTGGTTCGTCATTATCCCGATTTTGCTAAATTGGCTTCTTTTGCTATTGCGGTCAATGGGAATTACGTTTCGGACGAACACCCGCTGCAGGGCGATGACGAAGTAGTAATCATTCCGCCGGTGAGTGGTGGCTAACATGTATTTTAAGTTTCATCCATGATAGACATACAGTTATTTGATACAGATCTCGACACGCAATACTGCACCGAATGGGTGTCAACACCAGAAGCAGGAGGCGTTGTGGTCTTTGTGGGTACTGTCCGCAACAGCACCAGTGAAAAGAAAGTAGTGCGACTGGAATTTGAAGCCTACGAGAAAATGGCAGTTTCAGAAATGCGCAAGATAGCTGAGCAGGCTGCAGAGCGATGGCCTATTCGAAAAATAGCGATCCATCATAGAACGGGAGTGCTTTATCCCGGAGATATTGCAGTAATCATTGCTGTGTCCACTCCTCACAGAAAAGCTGCCTTTGAGGCTTGCGCCTATGCAATAGATACCCTCAAGGAGACGGTTCCCATCTGGAAAAAGGAAATCTTCGAAGATGGGGAGGTTTGGGTAGCGGCTCACCCTTAGGAAGAGCCTCCCAGTTTTTGTATGATTGCATCGTATGCTTCGGGATCATTGACATTGCTGAGTTCTTCGGGTTTTTCAATGTCTATGCGGGCGATGTCTGTATTGATCAGTACCTTTCTGGGGCAGGCATAACCCAATGCAAGAAATTGCAGGAGTGCCGGATAGCTACGGGGCTCCCAAATGGCGACCAGGGGTTCGGGAAACTGATTGACCGGACTGTTGAAGGCTGTCGCTATTTTAGAGGTATTGC
>JALQTV010000470.1 GCA_023268675.1 Saprospiraceae bacterium
CATTGCTGGTAATGATTGCATCCTTGCTCAACGCACAGGATACCCTATTGTTGGATTATTTGTATTTATCCTACCCGGTCAATAGCGTTGCAGCGGATTCTTTGGGACAAATCTGGATTTCAGGTGCGCGCGGGCTGGAGAAATATAACTTCCGAAAAGAGCGCTTTGATTTGGTAAATGACAAAACCTTTGGCCTGATTGTGCCACATGAGGGAGAGGTAGTATATGTAGGCGAAGTTCCTGAATACAGCGACAACCAAAATTATTACAATCTTCATAAGAATTGGTTTAATTTCGTTGAAAATGAGCACAATCGGGTTACGGTAGCCAAAGATTTCAACGGTATTTTCTGGGTTTGCAATGGGAAAGGTTTGTACAGGTTCAGAGTCCGGAATTTGTTTAAAAACCACCTTCCTGGAAAATCGACCCGTGGCATCTATTATTACTGGAATTTCCTGTTTGTGAATACTTATGAAGGCATTTTCAGAAATGGCGAGACCATCCTGCCAGATATCCGGCAAGCAGATGGCGAGATATTTCCCATGAAGGATAAGTTGTTGATTCTGGAAGGAGATATTTATGAGTGTGATCAAAATCAAGCTTGTAAAGCTCTTCTGCCAGTTCCTATACGAACTCGTGGTTTTGAAGACAGGAACCCTGAAATCAATGAATTTGCGAGAGCCGGTGTATTTATCAATGATACGCTTTGGCTCGGGCTAAACAAGGGACTGGGTTGGTGGACAAAAGGAGATACCATCAATGGCTTTGGTCCTCATGCTGAGTTTATTCGAATGAAAGTATTTGACGATAAGATCTTTGCCATTTCACCCAAAAGCGGGGTTTTCGTTATAAATCAGGGGGAAGTTAAAGTCATTGAAGGAACCAGTGAGTGGGAAGTTTACGATGTACTTTGTTCCTCAAGTACCGGTTTTTTGTTTTTCGCAACTAAATATGGCCTGTATATCTGGGATCCTATGGATCAAAAATTGGTCCGAAAGCTTACGAGAGCTGATGGTCTGAATTCAGATCTTCTATTCAATATTTTGGAAGATAACGCGGGTAACATCTGGGTATCCAGTTTTTCAGGAATAAATGTAGTAGATAAAGGAGGGAAAAAAGTACTGGCAACATTTCTCCATGAAATTGAATTCAACCGTTCCTCTGCTGTAAAAGTTGGAAATAAAATGTTTTTCGGGTCGATCAATGGGGTGTATGAGATAGATGCTACTCTCGATCTTTCTGATTATCTGGAGTTAAATTCGAATAAAAAAAATTATTTCCTAATAGGTTTATATACCCTCATTGGATTTTTGTTGGTGATGATTTCTATTCTGATTTGGCAAAACCATCATTTCAAGCTGAAAATGAAGGAGTTGGAAGGGGGTTCCCTTCAGGAGGAAACTTTTATTCAGGATCTGGAAAACTATGTATTACAACACATTGAGGCTGTCACAATTGAAGATCTTGTAACCCATACGGGTCTGAGCAGACGTACCCTTTACCGTAAATTTCTTGACAACAACATCCGGCCGGGAGAATTCATAAGAGACATACGCTTGAACAAGGCCAAGGAAATACTCGTTCAATATCCGGCTGATATCGCGTTTGCGGCAGAATCAGTGGGCTATTCAGAAAAGCATCTACTGCGCCTGTTAAAAGAATAAATCC
>JALQTV010000471.1 GCA_023268675.1 Saprospiraceae bacterium
CCAGCAGCCCAAATACCTGGGAGACATCCTGCACCAGATCAGGGTCGGCACTAAAAAAGCCGTGGTCGCCATAAATCCGGGCTGTTTTTTCATTGAAATTGCCCGTGCTGAGATAGACCATTCCCTTTATGAATGCCTCTTCATCGGTAGTTTTTTGTGTTATCAGCAGCATTTTAGCATGTACCTTGATGCCGGGGTAGCTGTAAAGTACCCGGGCACCGGCTTTTTCCAATCGTTCGCCGGCATCGAGATTGGAAGCTTCGTCGAACCGTGCTTTGGCTTCTATGAATACAGTGACCGATTTTCCAAGCTGGCAGGCAAAAAGTAGGGCATCTATTACCGTTGAATTTTGTGCCACACGGTAGAAGGTGATTTTGATGGAACCTATTTCGGGAGCTTCAGCAGCTTCCCTGATCAGTCGTGGGATGTAATCCCAACGCTGGTAGGGGAAATGAAGGAGGAAGTCTTCCTGTGAAATAGCAGCGAGAAGAGAAGGGGCATTTTCCAGCAGGGAATGGGGCAGGGGAGCTTGCTTTTCGTATTGTAGCTGAGGTTTATCCCCGGGAGCAGGAAATTGCATGAAATCACTGAAATTGTGATAGCGAGCTCCGGGGACCAGGTCTTTTGTACTCAATCCAAAGATTTCCATGAGTTGTCTGACGAGGTAATACGGCATTTCCTCGTCAAATAAGAGGCGTGTGGGTGGACCTATGTTGCGTTTGTCCAGTCCACGCCTGATTTTTTCCAACAGATCCCCTGAGTATTCATCGTCTATGTAGAGTTCGGCATCCCGGGAAAGCTTGATTGCAAAAATGTTTTTTGCCGAAGGCTGACAATATTCAGGGAGCAACAAACGAATGAGGTCATCAATAAAAGCATATTTGTATGATCCGTTTCCTTCAGTAGGAAGGGCAATGAATCTCGACAGGGGAGGTACCGGAAGCGCGGCAAAGTCAAGGCGCGGGTGTCCGTCGAAAGTGAGAACAAAATAGATGGTTTTGTCTCGGAGCAGAGGGGGCGGGCTGTCTGTGGCCCAGGAAGTGAGCTCTAGCTTGGGAAGAATGTCTTTTTCGAAACAGGCCTCCAGGAAGGCAGGATTTTCTTCAGACAATTCTTCAGGAGACAAAAGATGGATTCCCTCCCGGCGCAACGCAGGGAGCAATTCTTGTGTGAAAATACGGCCAAACCTGCTAAGTTGGGCATCCACCGTTTTTTGGATCTTGTTCAACTCTTTTTCTGGTAGCACAGCCAGGGCACTTTGGGTATTTTTTTTGAGCCTTCCATATTGGCGCAAGGCAGCTACCCGTACCCGGTAAAATTCGTCGAGGTTGTTGCTGTAGATGGCAAGGAATCGAAGGCGTTCCAGCAGGGGTACCCGTTTGTCTGCAGCTTCCTGAAGGACTCTGGCATTGAACGACAACCAACTGCTGTCACGGGTAATCCGGTCTTTTGCTGACATAGATTTGATGTTTCAAGTACAGGGATTTGATCCTCACATGAAGCTAAGCTTTTTCGGATAAAAAGGAAAAGGGAGTGCGAAGATAGGGGGACTAAGGTCAGAAATTTGACAATCTTGCGGGGGTACTGTCCGTACTTTCTGACAGTTCTTTGCCTATGTATATCAGGAGTTTGCGCTGAATCAGATTGCGGAC
>JALQTV010000472.1 GCA_023268675.1 Saprospiraceae bacterium
GGATTTCAGTCCCAGGTTAATCAATTCTTCTACGGGGGATTGAGCATTATCCCGGGATAGTATGATGCCGAACAATTGAGCAGTTGCTATGGCATCATCCAGGGCGCGGTGCCTTCTGTCGGCCTGTAGGCCAAAATGCTGAATCAGATTTCCCAGGCTGTAGGAAGGAAGTCCCGGAAAAACATTGCGACTGAGTTGTACCGTGCATAGTTTTTTTCGGGTGAAAGTGTAGCCCAATCTTGCGAATTCTTCCTGTAGAAATGTGTAATCAAATCGTACATTATGTGCAACGAAAACACTATTTTGGGTGAGTTCAACAATGGTTTTGGCAATCTCATAAAATTTGGGAGCATTGGCGACCATTTCCTGTGTTATGCCTGTCAGCTCGACTATCCCTGCAGGGATGTAACACTCAGGATTGACCAGGGAATTGAAGGTTTCCAGAATTTTTTCGCCATCATGGATGACAATCCCGATTTCTGTAATGCGATCCCGGGAGGCTCTTCCACCTGTTGTTTCCAGGTCAACTATGGCAAAGCGTTTTGATTTCATAAGATTACAAAATAAAGAAATAATGGTTGTCAGGGTAAATTTAAAATTTTTTGTTTTATTATTCTTGTTTCTTCAACAAAATTGTTCTGCAGACCCTGTTCAGGAGCTCGGCAAAGCAGAAGAACCCTTAAGAGTGGCGGCAGAAAGGACTGCAGATTATTTTCCTTTGTTGTCTGGTAAAAAATTGGGACTAATGGTGAATCACACCAGCCTTGTGGGGCAAACCCACCTCGTAGACACGCTGCTGGCAGCGGGAATGGAGGTAGAAGTGGTATTTGCTCCCGAGCATGGGTTCCGTGGGGATGCAGATGCAGGAGCAGTGATCGGTGATGGAGTGGATGACAAAACCGGAATTAGGCTTTTGTCTTTATATGGAAGTAAACACAAACCGACTCCTGAAGACCTGGAAGGCTTGGATTTGATCATTTTTGATATTCAAGATGTAGGTGCCCGCTTTTATACCTATGTTTCAAGCATGACTTATCTGATGGAAGCCTCTGCCGAACAAGGTGTTCCATTTCTGGTATTGGACAGACCCAACCCGATAGGACATTATGTCGATGGACCTGTTCTGGATACGGCTTATCGTTCTTTTGTGGGTTTGCACCCTATACCCGTCGTACATGGAATGACGGTGGGCGAATTGGCCTCTATGATCAACGGGGAAGGTTGGTTGGCCAACCAGGTAAAAGCTGATCTTACTGTAATTCCATGTACCGGTTATGATCACCAGACATTGTATGAACTACCTGTTCCTCCTTCTCCCAATTTGCCAAATATGAAGGCAATTTATCTGTATCCCTCTACCTGCTTTTTTGAAGGAACTTATGCAAGCGAGGGCAGGGGGACCAATAAACAATTTCAACAATTTGGTCACCCGGATTTTCCTGGAGGGAACACTACATTTACTCCGGTGTCCATGGAAGGAGCACAAAAACCTAAATTGGAAGGCCAGTTGTGCCGGGGAGTTGATTTGAGCACCTTGCCCCTTGATTCTTTAAAGCGCATTGCCACCCTTCAATTGGAATATCTACTTGATTTTTATAAGGGTTTCCCGGATAAAGACAACTTTTTCAA
>JALQTV010000473.1 GCA_023268675.1 Saprospiraceae bacterium
ACCAATACCCTCTTCAAGCCCCGCGATGCCTACCGCATCCGCTACCGCCCGGACAATGACATTCCGACTTACCCCGAAGCAGGGGTGATCATCGACTACCACCTGGCTGCCGATGCTTCCATGGTCCAATTGGACATCCTGAACGGCAACAAAGAAGTCATCCGTTCTTTTGTATCCTCCGAAGAAGGCTTGCAACAGGGAGACCGCATCCCTGACATGGCAACCGGATTTTTCGACCAGGGTGTCAACCCCGAATTAAAAGCCGAAGCCGGCAGCCACAGACTTCGCTGGGACATGCGCCACTTCAGAGCCTGGTCAACACGCAGAGGGGGTAGATACAACGGAGGACCGCTGGTAGCACCCGGAATGTATTACGCAAGACTTGTAGTGGATGGTCAGTCTTTTGAACACTCCTTCAAGGTCTTGATTGATCCAAGGTTAGAAGAAAACGGCGTTACCGCCGGAGATTTGGAATTCCAGGAGCAGTTGTCCCTGGAAATTCGCAACCTCAACTCTGTGGCCAACCGCCTGGCAGAACAGGTTAAGAACAAGATCAAAGACTCCGACGATCCGGAAGAACAAAAAGCACTGGAAAAAATCAACGAAGAACTCAATACCGCCAAAGGACGGTACATGCAGCCCATGTTGCTGGATCAGATTTCCTATCTGAACAGCATGCTCAACCGGGCTGACCAAAAGCCCGGCAAAGATGCCATCGACCGTCATGCAGAGTTGAAAGCCTGGTATCAGAAATTACAATCAGACTTTGACTCACTCGACAAAACAAGTTCTCAAGACTAACTAAAAACCCTGGAGGCGGGCTTTCCCGCCTCCTTTTTTTCAGCCCCACAATCGCAATTTATGATCGCTCTTTCAAAATTAAGCCCCCAACTAAGCGCGTTGTTCCTTACCGGACTTTCTTTCTTATGTACTTCCACCATTTTTGCCCAGCAAGAACTTCCCTGGCTGGATAAAATAGATGTCCACGATTACATCTTTCAGCTCGAACTTACCGACGAAAGCGACCTCATCAAAGGGGAGGCAAAATTAGAAATCCGCCTCTTACAAGACCTATCCCAACTCGATCTGGATCTTTACGCCAGACAAGAAAGCGGCAAAGGCATGTTGGTGACTTCCGTAACCGATAGGGAGGGCCTATCCCTTGCTTTTTCGCAAAGCGGACACCAATTAAACATACAGTTTGACAAAGCAAGACCTGCCAAAAGCATTCAGCAGCTCAACATCTCCTATGAGGGGATCCCCGAAGACGGCCTCATCATTTCCACCAACAAAAGCGGGCAGAGAACCTTTTTCGGAGACAACTGGCCCAACCGCGCCCACCACTGGCTACCCGGCATAGACCATCCCTCTGATAAAGCCACCGTTGCCTTTCACGTGACCGTTCCGGAACATTACCAGGTCATCGGCACAGGAGTACTATTGGAAGAAAGCAACCTGGACGACAACAAAAAATACTACCACTGGGCAACAGACAGGATTGTACCCCTGAAAGTAGCCGTCATCGGAGTTGCTCCATTTGCGGTAGCGTACACGGGAGCGGTCGATCATATCCCTGTTTCCAGCTGGGTGTTTCCCCAACAACGCGAAAGCGGTTT
>JALQTV010000474.1 GCA_023268675.1 Saprospiraceae bacterium
AAACGATAACGGGGTATCACCTGAATGTGTTTTTTGACAGGGAGGATCTGCAGACAGGGATGGTACTGTCAGCAAAAATTGAGGCAGCCTTGAAGGAAACACGTCTGTTTGTGCCATTCCTGACGCCGTCCTATCTGGCAAGTAAGTGGTGTAGAAAAGAGTTTTTGACTTTTATGTCGCTGCATAAAGACCGTTTAATCGAAAATGGGCAAAGTCGCATTGTTCCCATCCGATTGATGCCACACGAGGGTTTCCGCCCAACACCGGACATTGAAGCAGAAGTGACCCAAATCCGTACTTTTTTGGCAGAAACAGAGGTACTCTACCTGGATTTCGTCAGAAATGGCCTCCCTGTTCCCACGACTGATCCGGAGTTTCAAAATAAAATTGCTGAATTGGCAAGGACTATTGCTATCATATTTAATGCCATCACCATACCCCAACAGCCACCTGCTCCTGTATTTGAACCCCAAGTTGCTATTACTCCGGAAAAGCAGGGAACTTCGCTTGATGCACTCAAAAGTCAAATACAGGAATTGGTAGCTGACAACGAATTGGCAGCAACACTAGAGATACTTAAAGCACAAATAAAAACAAGCAGAAATAATTATCCCACGGTCATCCAGCTGCAGGCTCAGTTGAGGGATTTGAATACCCAAGTATCGAATGGCATTATCTCCTTTGACCAAAAAAATGTGAGTTTTGCAAGGTTGAGTAATAATATATTGATCTTTTTGTCCTTGTTAAGCGAAAGAGATTTGGCCTGAAATCATTCCCCACAAAAAACTACCTACGATGAGTGCAAAAATCAGAGATTTACAGAATAAAGTTCAGCTGCTACTGGTCGAAGAGGGACTGGGTGAGGCCATTGCCGAGCTGAAACAGGCGCTTCCGGAAGGTACCCCTGCCGCCAGGGCTTTGCTGATGCTGGAAGCAGCACTCCGGGAGGTAAACCTCAAAAGTGTGAAAGGATCTCGTTCGCAATCAGAGCTGGATGTACGCTACGCCTCCCTGCGCGAGCGTTTGCTGGAATTGTTGGATAGCCTGGAGGAAAAGGATTTTTCGGCGGAAGCCGGAAAGGCACCGGAGGAGGACAAACAGGGACATTTGCTCTACCAGATTCCCGATGAGATGGAAGTTTTGGAGGAAACGCGATGCCGGGTTCGCATAGCTTATGAAGAAGGGACTTTGCTCGAACAAATAGAACTTACCAAAGGAACCGAACTCCGTGAGATCCGCATTTCCGAAGTGATGGAGGTGCAGTTGATCGATCCTTCGGAGGAACCTGCGTTCTCTATTCGGACTTTCAACCGCGCCGAACAGTTCCTCGAAACAGCTGCTTTCACCGAGTGGATCTTTTATGTCAAACCCCTTCGCGAAGGGCGTTTCCCCTTATTATTGCGCGTTTCGGTGATCGAAAAGGTAGGCGATAAGGAAAGAGTGCGCGACATTGTCCTGGAAGAACAAGTAGATATTGTGGCAGATTTGGATGAAGCTGCCGATGTGGAAGCTTTCAAATCTGCCGGCATGGTAGTGGGTGAGCATGCTCCGGCTCCCCCCAAAAAGTCTTCAGCTCGCCAGACCTTCAGCCGCCTGG
>JALQTV010000475.1 GCA_023268675.1 Saprospiraceae bacterium
AAAAGAAACAATTCCTAATGATCCAATAATTAAATCATCAACTTCTTTGAATATAAGTTGTTTCATTACCGACCATTTGGTTGGTTTGTTGAAAATTTCTTTCAACATAATGAAATATTTTCCTATTTGCGATAAGTAGCGAATGAGCATCATTCTCGTAGTTGCCACCCAGGCAAAAGGAAGCCTGCTGGTGCACCAGAAGATGTTTGAAAGCCGTCTTTTTTTTGTTGACAAACTGATTGACATGGGTGCCAGGGTTATTTTGTGCGATCCCCATCGGGCTACCGTCATAGGGCTGGGCAAAGAATACCCGCTAAGGGGCATTGTTATGAGTTCTCCCGACATCCGTGCAGGCGTCGCACTCCTCATTGCCGCCCTTTCTGCCGAAGGCAAAAGCACTATAAAAAACATCAACCAGATTGACCGGGGCTACCAGCACATTGACACCAGATTAAACGCACTGGGTGCTGATATCAAGCGCATTTAAAACCAAAAGCATGATCCTTTATAACGTTACCGTAAAAATTGACCACGCTGCACATGCAGATTGGCTCATTTGGATGAAGACGACCCATATCCCCGAAGTGATGGATACCGGTTGTTTCCAGGAATATCGCTTCTGCAAATTGCTGGGAATGGATGAAACAGACGGCATGACTTACGCCGTACAGTACCTCGCTCAGAATATGGAAGCTATTGAAGCATACCAGACCCAACATGCCCCTGCGCTGCAATCAGATTACCAAAAGCGATGGAACAACCAGTATGTAGTTTTTAGAAGTCTTCTGGAAGTGATGCACAATGGCCTGAAAACATAAACAGCTGCGGCCTTAGTGAATGTCCTTTTGCATAAAAGCCTGTATGGCAGGCAATAGTCCTTCCACGCCTTCTTTCAGCGGCCTGACTACCGGCAAATCCAGCTTTTGCTGCAATTCCTGCTGACAGGCGAGCATTTCAGCTTCTGACATGTTCTCTTCATTGAGTGTCACTGCCAGTACTTCTGAACCATAACTTTGAATCAGAGCAATTTCACTTTCCACGGTTGGAAGCAGTGCCGGAGTATCTTCGTAATGTTTTCTTCCGGGTACATGCTGAAGGATAACCCCTTTGGCATTTCCGGACAACAGGAATTCCGCACCACAAGGTCCTGAGGGGTTGCGCAGCGCTGATTGCCCTTCGATCAAGATCAACTCGGGCTTGCTTTCTCTGGCACATTCAACGATTGCGCGTTCGACTTCCCCGCCAATGAAATCATTGACCGTAGAGTCGAAAATAAATCCATGAGGATAGCCTTGCATCCAGCCCGTCTGCCCGGTATAGATCATTTCTGTTTTGATGCCTTTGCTGCGGCACATCTCCATCACAAAACGGCAGGTAGTTCTTTTGCCAACGGCACAGTCCATTCCGAGTACGGCAATTTTGGGCGTATGTACCTGGTATATTTCACCGCTCCAGAATTTCAGTTCACTGCGTGGCCGTGGTTTTCTGACATCCGTAATGGTCACCCCGTTTTTTGCAGCCAGGGCAGAAAGTCCGGGGTCATCACTTAGAAAGGTGTGCAAACCC
>JALQTV010000476.1 GCA_023268675.1 Saprospiraceae bacterium
CAAGTTCGTGTGTAAATACGTTTACAGCCCAGGAATAGTTTGGGAAATTCTGGTAACTGTTGAATATACCGGCATAAGCCATTCTATAATAGCTGTTGGAAACACAAAGGGTATTCAACCAGGCTACACCTGAAGTACTGTAGTCAATCAGGATCGCCAAATCTCCGTTAAAAGAAGTCCGGTTGGTTCCGAAGGCATACAGTTTTTCTGTAGAACTTCCCAGGTTGGTATAGGGGCTGGCGCTGTTCCAGACATACATTTCTTTGATAGTCATGCCTATCCCCTCATTCTCATATATGATCGCTGATTGGTTGAAGATATTAGTAATGAAGGTAGTTGCATTGGCGACAGAACCTCTGGTTTGGGTGATTTCATAATCGACTTCTACCCAAAGTTCCACACAACCTGCATTGGTGCTTCTGAACTCCAGTTGTTCTGTGATGTCATCCATGGAAACCACGTATCCGTCACTTTTTACGTCGCACTGAAATGCTTTTCGGTCTGATTGGACATCAATTTCATAGATGAGGTGTTTGCCTGTAGCAGCAACTACATCCGGATCGAAGGCTGTGATGACATAGTTTCCATCCAGACCCGAAATGAGCCCTGCTACTTCGCCGTCATGGATACTGATGGCAGCCATGGAAGTAGCATCGCCACGTACGGCACCGCGATAGTGTTTGCCGGTCAATTGAGGGGCCTGTTCTTTGGTAGGATCTGACAAGGTTACCTTAAAGCCTTCGGCAAAAAGATCAACTTCGTAAAGATCGAGTTGTACCATTTTGCCCCCAGGCATAGGCAGAGCCATTTCCAGGGCTTTGACATCTTCACGTAAAAACTCGCGTATTTCTGAATTTTGAATATCGAGGATGGCTCGGTTTGAAATTCGATCGGGGATAAGACGTGCTATCTCCGGGTCTATTTGCCGGGTAGCTTTTAGAAATTCTCCTTTTGTGAACTTGAATTGGTTTTTTTTCAGGCCTTCCACTTTTTGGGAAGTAAGAGAGTTTTCTACAATTACTTGTGCAGAAATCTGGCCTGAAACCAACAAGGTCAGGAGAACAAACAGGTTAAAAAATCTCATAGGGGAAAGTTTTGGAATTAAATTGGTAAGACAAATGTCGGAAATTTATACGGTTTTTGCTTGTTCGGTAGTGTTAAATCAGAAAATAACAAGGTATTTGAGTGATTTGGAGCAATTTTGCAAATAAAAAAGCCTGCCAAAATACATCCGGCAGGCTTTTTTATTTGCTGAAATCCCCATTAGTCTATTTGTTCAAAGAGCAATCGGGTATGTGGATCGACTTCTATGTTCGTGATTTTCTTGATATCCTTCAAACTGAAATGAGTAATTTTTTCCGTCAGGGGAACCTTCACCGGATGAATGGTTCCATTGTCATCAGTAAGGTTAAGTTCGAGTACTACGTCGAAGGGTACTGCCTGAACCTGGGTAAGGACTAATTCCAAATTGCCGGTATCTGCATGGGGCATTTGAGTGATCGAAATTTGCGGATGTCCGGCCTGAAACAGCCATTGGCGGAAAAAGGTGCTGAGATCCTGGC
>JALQTV010000477.1 GCA_023268675.1 Saprospiraceae bacterium
GAGGAGGGCTTCCCAAACGTATTACCTGGCATTCCGGTGCTGACCGCCTGATCGACTGGCACCCCGACGGGCAGCGTCTATTGTTTGCATCTCGTCGTGAACTGGGTCAGCGCTCTTCCAACCAGTTTTATGTGGTCAGCAAAAATGGAGGGATGCCGGAAAAGATGCCTTTACCTTATGGTGAACTGGCTTCCTGGTCGCCTGATGGCAATCGTTTGGTGTACATTACAAAAATCACTGAAAATTATCCTTTCAAGCGCTATCGAGGCGGATTGAGTTCGGATCTGCTGTTGTACGACGAGACTACGGGGAAAGTTACCAACCTTACCGAGAGTACAGCCATAGACGGCAAGCCTGCCTGGGCGGGTGATAAGGTTTATTTTTTGTCCGATCAGGGCGACAATATGCGCCTCAACATTTATTCCTGGAATGAAAAAACAGGAGCAATCAAACAAGTCACTCGTTTCAAGGACTTTGATATTTCTTACTTGTCTGCGGGGCCCTCAGAGTTGGTTTTTGAATATGGAGGAGATCTTTATCTGATGGATCTGGCCACAGAAAAGTATCAGAAGATCGAAGTACAGGTAGTAAGTGACCTGTCGCTGGAAATCCCCCAAATCGTTGATGTAAGTCGCCAAATAAACGATGCTACTGCTTCTCCGGGAGGCAAGCGGGTGGTTTTTGAAGCGAGGGGGGAGTTGTTCAATACTCCTGTTAAGGATGGCTACACGCTCAACCTCACTCAATCCAGTGGGGCTTTTGACCGCCAGCCTGCCTGGTCTCCGGATGGGAAAAACATCGCTTATTGGAGCGATCGCTCCGGTGAATATGAAATTTACCTTCAGGCATCGGATGAGGTAGGGGCTTCGCCCAAAAAAATAACGAATAGAGGAAAAGGATTTGGTTATCGGCTTCACTGGTCTCCGGACAGCAAAAAAATAGCTTTCATAGATCAGAACAATGAAATATTTGTTGTCCATATCGAAAATGGAGCAACAACCAGGGTTGATCATACCAATTGGAATGTCCCGCACAGTGCCAGATTCAGATACCCCATAAGCTGGTCCCCTGATTCCAGGTGGATTGCCTACAAGAAGGGCATGGAAAATGCCAACTATGCCATTGTAATATACGATACAACTATAAAGGAGGCTCATCAGGTTACTTCCGGGTATTACAGCGATGATTATCCTGTGTTTAGTGCCGATGGCAAATACCTTTTTTATTTCACAGACCGTAGCTTCAACGTGGCTTATTCTGCTTTGAGTGATGGTACCTGGATTTACCCCAATGCCACTCAAATTGCGGCTCTGAGCCTGCAGGAAGATACGCCCTCTTTGCTAAGTCCTCTGAATGACGAGGTAGGGGAGGTCTCGAGCCCGGCACGGGATACAGGAAAAGCGGTACAGATAGACTTTACTGACCTGGAGTCTCGCCTTACTCTGCTGCCCCTAGCTCCGGGTAACTTCAGCACCATGATGGCATTTGAAGGGACAATTGTCTTCCTTCGCAGGCCCAATACCGGTTCTGAAAAGCGCGGGGCGTCTCT
>JALQTV010000478.1 GCA_023268675.1 Saprospiraceae bacterium
GAATGCAATTAACTACAATAACTCTATGGATCCTTTAACTTGGATTTTTGATTTGCTTAGAGCAGCAGGATCACAAAATTTAGATTTAGAACAATTTGGGATTACTAGTCTTAAAAATTATGATCCTATGAAAATACGTGACGAGATTAATAAAGAGTTTTTGGATTTATCAGAAGCTCATCATCAAAGGTATTTTAAAAAAGCTTAATTAAGTTTACCCGTAATCTTTTAACATTCTTTTGAGCTCTAAAGAATGTTGCTCCTCTTCACCGATCATGCCTCTTGCATACTCTTCTAAATAAATAGACCTGTCCTCAACTTCTTCCAAAAGTTTTTTATAAAGGCCAACAGCATGAAGTTCATGTTCTAAACTTTCTTCTAAAATATCTTTGATAGTATGCTGCCCGGTCTCTTCAATTTTTGCTATCTTCTGACTAGGGTGACCATCAAGTCCAGCAATTAATTCACCAGCTCCTTGTGCATGCAATAATGATTCGCTTGCTTGCTCTTTCAAGAAAGCAACAATTGGAATTCTATAAGGGCCAGTTATCATCATAGCTGAGTGAGTGTAGCGAACAACTCCTGCTAATTCGTATTCCATTATCTCGTTTAGAATCGCACAAGCCTTATTTGTATCAAGTGGTTTTAATCCCATATTATTGCTCCTTAAGCATTAAAAAATTAGTTAATTAAGATAACTATAAAAGAATTTATATATGATGTAAACTACTGATATAAGGTATTTTTTTAATACGAATCATTATGATAATCATTCGCATCTAGGTATTATTTTTTCTAACTTTTATTAAATATTTTAAAGCGCCAGAAGAGTAAAAAAGCAAGAATAGAATAAGCAAAAACAGCTAGTTGTTTTACAACCGGAAGTGCAACGAATGTACCAAGCCAACGATAACCTTTGGTTCTATTCCAGACATAAATAAATGCATCAACACCTACTAATTCTTTTCCATCATTAAAAGTTACATGAAGTTTTTTTAGGTATTTATCTTCCATGTGACTGCAATCAGTGAAGTCTAATTCTGATCTTTTTTTGTAATGCTTAATTTCAAAATTACAGATCGAACACTTTTCGTTGAAGAGAACTTTTCCATCATTATCCATAAAATTATTTTATCAAGATTGATACTAGATATCTTTGATTTTAAATAATAAGATTTTACTCAATGGATACACAGCAAGTTAATATTTTTGATGAGCCAATTGAGGAGTGTTGCTCAAATCCTATTACAGGATTTTTTCGAGATGGGTTCTGTCATACCGATCAACTCGACAGAGGTTTGCATATAGTTTGTTCTTTAATGAATGATGAGTTTTTAAATTTCTCAAAATCTCGAGGCAATGATCTTTCTACTCCAAGACCTGAATTTGATTTTCCAGGATTAAAAGCAGGAGACTCCTGGTGTGTTTGTGCCGAACGATGGAAGGAAGCTTACGAGCATGGTTTTGCTCCTAAGGTTTACCTTAAAAAAACTAATAAAAAAACTACTTCTATTATCGATATAGAAATATTGAAAGAGTTTGCTATAGA
>JALQTV010000479.1 GCA_023268675.1 Saprospiraceae bacterium
TATACCAATAAAAGTTTCACCCAATTCCTCATAGACGTGCGCATAGGACACGCCTGTAAGCTCCTGTTGGATACCGATGATACGATCAAGGAAATTTGTTTTCAATCGGGTTTCAACAACCTCGCCAACTTCAACCGTCTGTTTAAAAAATACCGGAATTGTACGCCACTTGAGTATCGCAAAAAATATCAGCTCAATTCGGATTTTGATTGGGAGAAACAGACCACCCCCTGGCAATTTTTACCCGATCAGTCGATGATGGAAAAATTCTCTCCGGCAAAATATTCTACCCGACTCTTGCACATTTGAAACAGCGCCTGTTCCAATATCAATTTCGCAAATATTATTTGAGGGGGTGTTAAATTTTGCCAACTGAAAGCCTGGCCTAATTAGGTTTTGCCCCTTTTCCTCGCTTTTTCAGGAAAGTATCATTTTTTTATTTGATCATACCACTGTTTCCTTTCCTTAGTGATGAATTTTGTTTCATGCCTGATTACAGCAATAGGGCATGGATGATTCCTATTTCGAGAACCAACTTTTTATATTATGAAAAAAATTATACTCCTTTCTTTGTTTCTGATCACTGTTCTATGGACTGCACCCCCTCTCCAGGCGCAGCAGACTGTAGCAAGCTATAGTTTTTCAGGCAATGCGAGTGATTCCAATGGGAACCACGCAGCGGTCAATGGTGCTCAGCTGACAGCCGACCGCTTTGGCAATGCCAACAGTGCTTTTTTGTTTGATGGAAGCGGCAGTTATCTGGAAGCGCCCAATTCGGAAGCGCTGAATACAGACTATACCACTGTAGCATTCTGGATCAAACCCACCGCTCTTCCTGCTCAGGGAGAAGCTTATTTGATTTCTTTTGGTGGCTGGCAAGAGCGATACAAGATATCCCTGCCCTCACATGGCAAGTGTATCTGGACGACGAATAACTCCTCCGGAATTTCTGATATGGATGCAGGTGATGGCAATGCTTTGGTTGCCGGAGAGTGGAAACACCTGGCATTTGTTCATGACGGAACAAGCGATATTATCTACATAGATGGGGTTAAAGTAGCTGAAAAGAGTGTGAGCGGTACGCTCAACGCTACAAGTAAGCCTTTGGGGATTGCTTATGATGCGGTAGATAAGGCCAATTATTTCAATGGAGCACTGGATGAAGTGATGATTTTTGATGCTGCGCTTTCTGCGGAAGCAATTGCAGCACTCTATACCGAACAGAGCACGGCGCCGGAAGTAGCATCTGGGATTGTGGCCTCCTACTCGTTTGATGGAGGGACCACCTTAGATGGGAGCGCTTTTGGCAATCATGCCGTGTCTGATGGTGCCAGTGCTGTAACTGACCGCTTTGGTTATGGCATGGCAGCTTATTCTTTTGATGCTACTGCCTCAAATGGCCTTACAGCTGCCAGTTCTGCCCACCTCAACTCTGACCATGCTACCATTAGTTTTTGGGTGAAACCCAGTTCTTTCCCCGGTGCAGGAGAAGGATATATGTTGTCCCATGGTGGCTGGCAGGAGCGTTGGAAAATCTCTCTTCCAA
>JALQTV010000047.1:0-13923 GCA_023268675.1 Saprospiraceae bacterium
TGTCCAAGGTGTATGATTTCAGCTCCGGATGCCTGCATGATGCGTCGCATGATATTGATGGCTGCATCATGGCCATCGAAAAGAGACGCGGCAGTTACGATGCGGATTTTGTTTTTTGGAATGTAAGGTACAATTTGGTTTTCCATAAGCAAACGATAATTTGGTCGGGTCACGATTAGTAAAGGTAAGGGATTTGGCAGGCAATGAATAAGCCTGTTCTGTCAGTTGTCGGGGATCCGAAAATCCTCCGGGCGGATTATTTCTTTCAATTCACTCAAGATCATCGCAGTAGCCCCCCAGATGATTCTGCCGGCTATATTGAACTGTGGTACCTTTGGTAGTACCAGTTGTGTTGATAATTGCAGGCTTCCTATGGTGGTGACTTCGGGGATGAAGAACCAGTGATAGGGAACTTCAATGATGTCTTTGACTTCCTCTGCCTGAGGAACGAAATGGGGGCGGCTATTGGTAATGCCTACAAAAGGGTGTACGAGGAAATTGCTGACCGGAATGTATAAGTGGGTCAGTTTGCCTAAAATACTAACGTTTTCCCGGTTTACGCCAACTTCTTCAGCGGCTTCCCGTAAAGCAGTATTGGAGAGGTCTAAGTCTGTATCTTCATACTTTCCTCCGGGAAAGCTGATTTGTCCCTTGTGTCTGTCACGTGTATTGGAGGTATTGCGCTCAATGAATACCAGATGCCAGTCGCCTGCTTTGGGATAAAAAAGAGCGAGCACGCCTGCCTGTTTGGCATGACCCGGTATCGCGGGAGCTTTGGATCGGCCTACATGAGCCATTTTGAACTGGGCAAAGCTTCCCGGAAGGGGTTGAGCTAGTTTTTGCTGTAGTTGTCCTGCAATGGTGGGGTACATGAATCCGAAGCGTTTTCCTTGAAAGATAACACAATTACAAGTAAAACGATTGTTTGCGAACCTTTATACTTGCGGGATTTCAGGAATTTTTGGGGTTGGATAAAAGCAGGTAGTTTTCGAGGGCCATTGTCATGGAAGGTGCTTCCGGAGAAGGTGCCTTGATATTGATGGTAAGGCCTTTGTTTTCTACTGCTTTCCCTGTACTGTTTCCAAAGACAGCTATCCTTGTTTCATTTTGCTGAAAGTCCGGAAAATTTTCATAAAGGGAGTCGATACCCAGTGGGCTAAAGAATACCAGTACATCGTAAGTCACATCACTCAGATCAGATAGATCGCTGCTTACGGTGCGGTACATGAGGGCGTCTTGCCAATCGAAACCGTTTTCATCCAGAAAATCGGATACATCTTTGCTTCCCAGGTTGGAACAAGGTAGCAGGAAACGTTCTTTTGTTTTATGTTTTTTCAGGAAGGGCGCCAGATCCTGAATGGTCTTCTGCCCTACAAAAACTTTTCTTTTGCGGTATACGATGAACTTTTGCAGGTAGTTGGCTATGGCCTCAGAAATACAAAAGTATTTGGTCTCCTGTGACATTTTGATGCGCAGCTCTTCCATTAGGCGGAAGAAGTGATCAATGGAGTTTTTACTGGTAAAAACGATGGAAGTGAACTCTTCCGGTTTCACTTTTTGTTTTCTGAAGTCTTTAGCATTTACCCCTTCTACGTGGATGAAAGGACGCCAGTCTATGGCCAGGTCAAATTTTTTCTCCAGATCGTAGTAGGGAGAACGTTCAGGTTTGGGCTGAGAAATCAGAATACTTTTGACAGGTTTGTATGTATCTGCTTTTACTTTAGCATTGGTGCTCATTCAACAGGGAATTTTACTTTTTTATTTATCCTGAATTTCAATCAGAAGTAAATTTGTAAAAACTTAATTAGTAGAATGAAAGGGACTAATTCGACAGTGCAAATATACAACAAAAAGTGAAACTTGTGCTGTGCGAACAAGCTAATAGTCAATAATAATGCTCTCAGGTGTCTGTAGATCAGGGTTAAGCCCAGAATGATAAGGCTTGCGTAGATGGTCAGGTCAGAGAGCCATTGAGGTCCGTAAGCAATAGCCAGGTTTGCTCCTGCAAGGTAAAAACCGGCCATGGTATAGAAGACCATGATTAGAAAACTATAGCGACCCAGTACTTCTTGAAAGGGAAATATGAGACCGATTATCCATAACAAAAGGTGTTTGCCTATTGCTACAGCCATGACAGCTCCAAGGTAGGAAAGGAATGCAGTCATCAATCCTTTGTGTCCGAAAAGTGACAGACTATCGGGGTGTTGAAAAATAAAGAAGGCAGCATTGTAGAAGAAGAAGCTGTACATGATAAGGAAAGGCGCTAAAACGCCAACCTGCCTTTCCCGGTAGAGTTGTGACAACAGGTTGGGAGCAAGAAAAGCGCGGAATGCTTTTGCCTGGTACCCGCGTAGGAGGGTAGAAATAAAGGAAAAGAACAATAGGTTGAAAAGGGTGAGAAAAAAAACGAAGCGTTTACTTGGCCCCAGCGTATGTGGGGTGTTTTTCTTTACCGGCTTTCTTTTTTGTGTAGCAGCACCCCTTTCCAGGTCAAATGGATTTGCAGGCATGTCTGTGCGGACTTCGTGTGGTTCAGTAGAAGCCTGATCTGCAGGTAATCGTCCTTCCAGTTCGAAGGGGTTGGCACTGACCTGGCCTGCAAGCCGGAGACCGGGCAGGCAACCAAGACATACGAAAAGAATGAAACTTCGGATCCTCACTTAGTAAAACGCGATTTTGTTGCAAAAATAAGGAATAAAGTGAGGATTGTGGAGTTTTCAGTTCAAACACAATAATTGTCCCGGAAAATCTTTAAATTATTCAAATTAAGATGGTGATCAGTTTTTACTTATGAGCAATGCTACCATCAGGCAGGTGATCATTCTTGGAGCGCTTATCATTACGGGTATGACAGGCCTGCAAGGGTATTGGCTTATGAGCAGTTGGAATGTGAACGAAGAGGAATTTCATTCCAAAGTGACGTTGGCGCTTCAGAATGTGGCCCATTCACTGGCAGTTTACAACAATACAACCTTGCCGGTAGATAACCTGGTAAAGAAGCGTACGGCTAATTATTATGTAGTCAATATTCAAACTGAAATTGATGCGAATGTGCTGGAGTTTTACCTGAAGCGGGAATTGTCAGAAAGGGGGCTTCACCTGGATTTCGAGTATGCCGTTTTTGATTGCACTACTAATGAGTGGCTATACAATAAATACATAAGTTATACTCCGGGCCTGGTAAGGGAAAGTGAGACAACCAATCTTCCACGATACGACGAATTTACCTATTATTTCGGGGTTAAATTTCCCACCAGACCAGGGTACGTACTTGGGCAAATGCAGTTGTCCCTGATATTTGCGGTGATCCTTTTGATTACTATTTCCTTTTTTATTTATGCGATGTACACGATTTTGCGCCAAAAGCGCCTGTCAGAAATGCAGAAAGATTTCATCAACAACATGACCCATGAGTTTAAGACGCCCATTTCTACCATAAGAATTTCGTCTGAAGTTTTTTTGAACGACCCATTGGTTCAGTCTAGCGACCGCCGGATACAATACGCCCGGATCATCAGTGAACAAAACCGTCGGCTCAATCTTCAGGTAGAGAAAGTTTTACAGCTGGCCAAGGGAGAGAAAAGCAGTTTTGAACTCAAGGTGGGAAGGCTGGAACTGAAAGCCGTTCTGGAAGAAGTGATTTCCAATATCAGGGTAAGGTTAGAAGAAAACCGGGGTGAAATTCACACACAGTTGCCTGAGGGAAATATGGAAGTCCTTGCTGATGACTTTCATCTCAGAAACATTTTGTACAGCCTTTTTGACAATAGCATCAAATACTGCAAGCGAGAACCGATGCTTCAAGTAGAACTCCGAAATCTTGGAAAGACAGCTATCCTGAGTATCAAGGATAATGGCATTGGCATTCCCAAAGCCTACCAAGCTAAAATATTCGAAAAATTTTATCGCGTCCCAACGGGCAACATTCACGATGTAAAAGGATTCGGCCTTGGTTTGTATTATGTAAAAGGTGTGTGTCAGGCTCACAAATGGAAGCTGAAACTGGAAAGCGAGGAGGGCGAGGGCACCAAAGTGAGTATCATTATCCCAATAAACAAAAAGATAACTTGATGAAAGCAAAAATACTTTATGTGGAAGACGATGAAAGTCTAAGCTTTGTAACCCGCGATAACCTTCAGCTTCAGGGTTATGAAGTTGCCCATTGTTCTAATGGAAGGGACGCGAGTGAGCGTATCCACAAAGATAATTTTGATCTGTTTATCTTGGATGTCATGCTGCCCGAAATAGACGGTTTTGCACTGGCAGAGCAAATAAGATTGAAAAATCAGGAAGTTCCCATCATTTTTCTCACGGCGAAATCACTCAAGGAAGACAAGCTGCATGGCCTGAAAATAGGAGGAGACGATTACATACTAAAGCCTTTTAGCATAGAAGAACTAATATTGAAAATTGAAATCTTCCTCAAACGGAGTAAGATTGTACAGCCCGTCAAGGTTGACAACAACTATACATTTGGGAACTTTACTTTTGAGTACAGCAACCTTTTACTTAGGAGTACTGCACAGTCCCGACAATTGACCCAGCGCGAAGCAGAGTTATTGAAGTTTCTGGTGGATCACAAAAACAAGATCCTCAAACGATCGCAAATCCTGGAAGCGGTATGGGGAGAAGACGATTACTTTTTGGGCAGAAGTCTGGATGTATTTATTTCCCGCCTCCGAAAATATTTTGGTGAGGGAGAGGGAGTCAGTATAGAAAATATACATGGCGTGGGGTTTCGTTTAAAGGCGTAAAGCCCGACTTGTTAAAAACCTTACATTTGCATTATTTCGAATGCTTCCCGTGTTTTGTTTGAAATTACGGTCAAACAATTTACCTTTGCATGGATTTTTTTGAACCTGAGCGTTTTTTTCTAAAAAACAGCTCATTCAATTGATATTCAGAACGTTGAATTGAAGGAATAAAAAGGAAACAAAGGATGGCATTAATTTCTCAAATCAGAAAAAACTCCTGGATCCTGGTCGTAATGATTGCGCTGGGTCTTGGTGGATTCATTTTAATGGATATGACTGCCGGGCAGCAGAGCTTGTTTGGCGGATCTCAGTTTACTGTGGGTAAGGTCGAGGGAGAAAAGATCGACTGGAACAGATTCAACCGGGTTGACCAGGTTATTTATGGCAATTCAGGTGCGGAGGTGTACAGTCGCCGCGAAAATCTGTGGAACTTCTTCGTTGAAGAAATCCTGATATCCAATGAAGCTGAAGGCAACGGTCTGGGCATAGGCAAAACAGAGTTGCTTGAACTACAATTCGGAGACAACAACATGCAAAATATCAGCCCTGTCATTCAGGCTCGTTTCGGCGATCCAATGACAGGTATGATCAACATGCAATTGTTGAGCCAATACAAAACGGCTATTCAAAACAAAACGCTTACCGACCCTTCTATTCGCTCTTTTTGGGCACAGCAGGAAAAGGAAATCATTAAAGACCGTTTGCAGAGCAAACTTACTTTCATGGTAGAAAAAGCTATGTACACACCATCGTGGATGGCTGAAATGAGCAATAAGGATCTGAATCAGCGCATGACTTTTGCTTATGTTAAGGTGCCTATGGATGAGCTGGACAATTCAGAAGTGAGCATTTCTGATGCTGACTTCAAAGCTTATCTTAAAGAAAATGAGTCACGTTATTCTTTGGAAGAAGAGACAAGATCAATAGCTTATGTTTCTTTCCCGGTATTGCCTACCTCGGAAGATTCAGCAGCTATCAGAAACAATCTGGCTGAGTTGGCTGCTGAATTTGAGACAACTGAAGATGACTCTTTGTTCTTGCTCAACAACCAGGGTACTATTGACCCCACTTTCTACAAAAAAGATGAATTGAGTTTAGAGTTGGCTGACAACCTGTTCGACAGCCCGGTGGGTTCGGTTTATGGACCTTACAAAGAAGGCAATGCCTATAAAATTGCCAAATTGTTGGACAAGCAGGTTTTACCGGATTCAGTGAAGTCTCGTCACATCTTGATTCGTGCAACCAATCCTGTAGAATTTGCCAGCGCCGAAAAGCTTCTGGATAGTCTTACGACTCTTATTCAGACAGGCGTAGAATCATTTGATTCTTTGGCTGCTAAATTTGGAACAGACGGAACTGCGCAGTTGGGGGGTGACCTGGGCTATGTTACTCAAGGTACTATGGTACAGCCTTTCAATGATCTGATTTTCATGGAAGCTGTTCCAGGCAGACTGTATCAGGTGAATACACAGTTTGGTCGTCACCTGGTAGAAGTGACAGGCAGAAAGTTCCTTACTAATGAAGCTTCTGCGAGAGTTGGCATAATCAGTGAATCGATCGTTCCAAGCGATGAGACGCAAAATGCTGTGTACGATCGTGTACTTGCCTTTATTGGTGAAAACAGAGATTTGTCCTCAATGGAGGCTGCTGTAGATAAATCTCCCGGGCTTTCCATGGAGAATGTATATGGAATCAAGGAAAATGATTTTGCAGTAGGTGCCTTAGAGGCAGGAGGTTCTTCCCGCAATTTGGTGAGATGGGCATTTGGTGCTGCTGAAGGGGAAGTTTCTGCGGATATTTATTCCTATCAGGATCCGATTGAGTTTTATGACAACCAATATGTGGTGGCTGCGCTGGTGAGCGTCCAAGCTCCCGGACTACCTGATCTGGCAAATATCAGAAGTGAAATTGAGCCATTGGTGATCAATAAGAAAAAAGCTGAAGCGATTGCCGCCCGTATCGCAAGCATGGATATGTCAGCAATTGCTTCTGAGTACAATGTGACGATAGATACGGCCAGCAATGTTTCTTTCAGCCAGTCTTTTGTCGGAGGCTTGGGTTCTGAACCTGACGTAATTGCAGCTGCTTCAGGATTGAGCAATGGCGCTGTTTCGGCACCTATCAAAGGTAAGTCAGGTGTTTTCAAGTTGGTTATGGTCAACAAAACCTCGATGGAAGGGGTAGACCCCAACATTCCTCAGATCAGGCAGCAAATGTCAGCCATTAATCGTGGCCAGGTTTATTCCGGTTTGATTGATGGAATCAGGAAAAATGCCAGTATCAAAGATTACAGATTCAAATTCTATTAATTTTTACCGGGTAATCAACCCCGGGATATAAAAATAAAAGGGGTAAAATACATGAAAGCTTCATGGAATATTTTACCCCTTTTATTTTTGGCAATTTTGTTTTTTTATCCATCTTTGCAGCATTCAAGATTTAAAACCAAAGTCAGATGTCAGAAGTACAAAACGCTGGTAAAAAAGGCTACTGCCTGCTTTATTTCTTTCTCTTTCTGTTCCTTTTTGTGATTCTGGTAGTGAGTGTCTATTACTACAATCAAAAATTCCTTCCTGCCTGATAGACCAGGCTGGCAGGTTCCTTCTCCTCACCCGATGCCCCTGACTGATTTTGCCTTTACAAGCATTTTCCTTTCCTGTCAGGCATACCACCGACAACTGGATTGATTCGGTCTGTATTATCTTTATATGGGTTTTTGCAACTGATCTTCCTATTCAAGGGGAGTATTTCGTTTTGCGCTTTCGCGAAAAATTTTTGCCGAAGGCGCTGCGACGTGGTTTGTTACCTGATAGATTGAGATTCTACAAACGCCAATGTCTGATCTAGGCTTTTCAATACCTGTGCATTTTCAGGCATTTGTACAGGCTGCGCAAAAAACTGATACCCGGATAACAATAATTGGGAAGGCATGCATTGTTCGGCCAACTTATTGACGTATTGCTGTATCGGTTGTCGCGAGAATGACTCAGAAATGATTGTGTAAATAAAATCCGGCTGATGGATCTTGCACGCATCGCGAATATCTGTCAGATTGATGTCTTGTCCGATATACAAAACTCTGTTTTTGCGTGATTTGAGCAGGTAGTGCATGAAAAGGATGGATAGCTCTTGTCTTTCGCCTTCCGGCAAAAACAACAGGTACAATTTGGAGTTTTTTTCTGCCGGTAGGGGTTCCTGGTCTATTGAAGTAATGATCTTTTGCCGAATGAGATTACTGATGAAGTTTTCCTGTACCGGGTTGATAGATCCGGTAAGCCAGAGGAGGCGTAGCTTTTCCAGAAATGGGTAGATAACCTCCATCATGGTTTTTTCGAATCCCTGTTGCTGTATGTTGGTATTGATGATTCGGTTAAACTTATACTCATCCATCTCTATCATGGAGATGGTAAGGGCATCGAGTTGTGTGCCGAATTCGAAGTTGAATTCGGATATCGCTGCAACTTTTTCAGCAATTTCCGGGGGACTCATTTTGGCAATCTTGGAGATCTTGATGCCATTTTTGTTGAGGAGAGCTATATTGAGGATAAGTTTGAGATCACTGTCTTCATAATAGCGGATATTAGTAGAGGTTCGCTTGGGTTTTATGATACCATAGCGTTGCTCCCAGATTCTCAAGGTATGAGCTTTGATAGAGGAGAGTTTTTCCAAATCTTTGATCGAATAAACCGCCACTTAAGATATTGATTTCAGCTTGTTTATTTGTTTTTCGGGACCTACCCCGAAGTTTGATACAAACCTCAAGGGGAAACATGAAAAGATCCAAATTGTTTAATTGGCTGTAAATTTCAAAATCATTCTTTAATTTTTTAAATTATTCAAGCATTTTCGTGTCAGGTGGATCTTGAAAAAAATACTTAATTTTAAGTGATCGAGCAATACTTTTCCATGTATTAAATGACTGTGATGACGAGGAATACTATCGGTTTGGCTGTTCTTTTTTTTGTATCGGCTATGGGTGGGCTCATTGCCCAGGGGTCAACAGGTGCTTTGTGTACCTACCGCATCGAACTATACGATGATTTTGGAGACGGCTGGGTAGGTTCGGAACTCAGGATAAATCTCAGGGATACAACTTATGGATTTTTTCTGGACAACATCAATGATGATGGGGCTTCAAAAACGGTGTATCTGGATCTGGCAGATGGGGATACGCTTTCTGTGGAGTATTTTTCAGGTGTTTTTGAGGAAGATGTTCGGTTTGCGGTTTTTAACCCAGAGGGTGAAAGGCTCGTTTCAGAAGGTCCGTATCCCACAGAGGGTTTGCTTTTGGCTCAAAAGGTAGAGTGCCCTTCCTGTTATCTGGTGTTGCCTGAATCGGTAACGGTGTCCAGGATAAGAGCTTATTCCGCTGATTTTTCCTGGCGTCCTGCCAACGATGTTCCTGTAACATATTTACTGGAATATGGTGTTAAGGGATTTCAGCCCGGTACAGGTACACTTGTAAAGACGGAAGCTACTTCCGTACGACTGGATGACTTGTCCGAATATACGGCTTATGACCTGTATTTTACGGCTATCTGTCTCAGTGGGGACACAAGTCGTATGAGTGGTCCACTGGCCTTTGCTACGAGGTGGGCGAAAGAAGTAGGAATCATAGATATCATTGCTCCGGTATCGGATTGTAACCTGAGCGGTCAGGATTCTGTGAAAATTGTCATGAAAAATTTTGGTGGTCAGCCACAGTCGCTGATCCCTTTTCAATACAGTGTAAACGGTGTAGATGCGGGCGTTCCGATTCCCCGGGATGGTTTTTATACAGGTGCCCTTGGAGTGGACAGCACGGTTGTAATAGCCTTTGAAACGACCTATGATTTCTCTGAACCGGGTGATTATGTTATCCGGGCATGGACAGCCTTTGAGGAAGATGCAGATGTCAGTAATGATTCCTCGGAAGTGATCATTGTGAGCGTGCCTACCATTGATGCTTTTCCTTATTTCGAAAATTTTGAGACTTGGGGTGGTGGCTGGACTGTGGATCCTTCCAGTACTTATTCCAGTTGGGCTTACGGGCAGCCACAAGGCTCTTATATCAATCGGGCTTTCAGTGGAAACAATGCCTGGGTTACCAATCTCCGAGGGGCTTACAATTCCCAGGAGTTTTCTTATTTGCTTTCTCCCTGTATGGATTTTTCTTCCTTACAGCTGGATCCCAGGTTGTCGTTTGCCCTGATTGTAGATACAGAGCTTTGTGAAGCTGAAATTTGTGACCGCTTCTGGGTGGAATGGAGCAAGGATGGAGGTGCAAGTTGGGAAAAACTGGAGGCTTCGGGGTTGACCCTGAATTGGTACAACGATCCATTCAGCAATACCTGGGCTGGAGATAGTGATGCCAAAGGCTGGTTTTTGGCTTACAATGCGATGGAAGGAGCAGCCGGAGAACAGGAAGTGCGCATCCGGATGGTTTTTGCTTCGGACTTCCTTTTTGAAGGGGAGGGTATAGGGATAGACGACGTGTTTATTTCCGAACCTCTGAATACTGATCTTGCTGTACACAATCCGCAAAATACAGCCTTGCTTTCTTGTGGAGATGCTGAGGATAAAATAGAAGTTACCCTGACAAATTTCGGGAAATCGGCTCTGAGTAATATCAATTTGTATTATAGTGTCAACGGAGCTGCGCCTGTTCGTGAAAATACGGGTAGTATCGCTTTGCCGGCAGGAATGCAACAAAAATACCGCTTTAACCGATCGTTTGATTCTTCCGTACCCGGGGATTATGAAGTAGCAGTTTGGGCTGCTTTACCGGGGGATCAATTCTCTGGAAACGATACGACCTACCTGCGTTTCTCTACAGCTTATCCACTGCCCTATCAGGAAGATTTTGAACGTGGCTTTGTGCCGCTTAGCTGGACTGTATCAGGAGGAACGGTAGGCATTGGAGAGGGCAATACTTCTACTGTATTATCCGACAATTTGTTTCGATTCAATACGGAGCTGGAACTCATCAGCCCTGCTCTTGGTGCTGTTAGTTCAGGAGATGTTTTGTCTTTTGATTATCGCTATACGGCATTTGAAGGAGGGGCCTACACCTTGGGCCCGGACGACGAATTGACTGTGGATATTTCTACCGATTGTGGAGAGCAATTTGTAAACGTCTTGAAGATCAATGCTGCTACTCATGAGGTCGGCACGGATATGCAAAAGGTAAGCATTCCATTGGATGCTTTCATCGGTCAATACATTCGGTTTCGCGTTCGCGCGACCTGGGGGGCTTCAGAAAACGGGGATTATTTTATTGACCTGGACAATTTCTTTGTAGGTAATTGTCCTTTGGAATTAAACATTCCTGCTACTGTGACCGACGTGAGTGCAGGTGGTCTGACCGATGGCGCCATCGAATTGCTCACCGGAAGTACGACTGAAGAGTATTCCTTTGTGTGGAACACAGGTGCAAGTCGCAATTCGATTAGTCAGCTGTCAGAGGGAATCTACCAGGTGAGTGTAACAAATCCCTATGGTTGTACCGATAACTACGAGTTTGTTGTAGGGGTAGGAGTTGATACAGACGAAGAAATTTTTGCAGGGGTATCCTGGAAGCTCTTTCCTAACCCCAGTCAGGATGGGGTGATAACCCTCCAGTTGACGGCAGGCAAGACCATAGACCATCTGGATATCCGTTTGTACGATGCCATGCAACGCCTGATCAGCACCCAGACTCACCGGGATATTCGGGAATTGACCCAGTCGTTGGATCTTTCTACAGCTTCGCCTGGAATATACTTTGTACAATTACTGGTTGATGGAGAGTTGGAGACCTTAAAATTAATCAGGCTCTAAGGTTTACTTTGAGACTTGCTTAAACCATTTAGGTTGCTTGTTTGTATATGATAAGTCGAAGCATGAATAGAGAAGGGAAGAATCACTGGTAAATACTTTTCCATGAAAATAGGTATCGTAGGATATCCGACGTACGGAGGTAGTGGAGTGGTGGCGACCGAGTTGGGACTGGGTCTGGCAAATGCAGGGCATAAGGTACATTTCATTACATATCGGCGTCCGGCAAGGCTTTTGCATTTTCATGAAAATGTATTTTACCACGAAGTCACCAACGAGGACTATCCACTGTTCGAATATCCTCCTTATGAAACGGCCCTGGCGAGCAAAATGGTAGATGTGGTCAAATTCGAAAAATTGGATTTGCTACATGTGCATTATGCCATCCCTCATGCTGCAGCTGCCTATATGGCTAAGAAAATCTTGTTGGCAGAGGGGAAATACATTCCCGTTATTACTACTTTACACGGCACAGATATCACCTTGGTGGGCAACAATCAGGCTTTTTCTCCGGTAGTGGCCTTTTCAATCAATAAGTCTGACGGAGTAACAGCTGTTTCTGAAAGTCTGCGCCAACAGACCTATGACTATTTTCCGATCAATCGGGACATTGAGGTGATTTATAATTTTATAGATCTTGAGCGCTTCAAGCGCATCGACAAGGACCATTTTAAAAAGGCGATTGCTCCTAACGGAGAGCGTATTATTATCCATGTATCTAATTTTAGGAAGGTAAAGCGAAGTGAGGATGTTATCAAGGTGTTTAAGCGGATTTCAGATAAAATACCCAGTAAACTTCTGCTGATTGGGGACGGCCCCGAGCGGTACAACCTGGAAGCGCTTTGCCGTGAGTATCATTTGTGTGATGAAATTCGTTTTCTTGGAAAACAGGATGCTGTTGAAGAAATACTTTCCATATCTGATCTTTTTCTGATGCCTTCTGCCAGTGAGAGCTTTGGCTTGGCAGCGTTGGAAGCCATGGCATGCGGAGTACCTGTTATCTCCAGTAACGTGGGAGGACTACCTGAATTGAATATTCATGGCAAAACAGGTTTTTTGAATGATGTAGGGGATGTGGAGGGCATGGCACAGCACGCTATTGAGATATTATCTGATGATGATAAATTGGATAAATTCCGCCAGGAGGCGCTCGTTCAGGCTCATAAATTTGATGTAAATGCTATTGTTCCAAAGTACGAAGCATATTATCTGAAGGTACTGGAAGAAAGCCTCTACACTATTGATAAGTAAGATCAACGAATAAATACGATCTTTCCTATTCCGGTATCAGGTTTGGTAGTGAGTCCAAAATTTTGTTCACTGCTGCTGCTGAATACGAGATAAACACCGCTTCCCACATCTTTACCATTATAGTCGCGCCCATTCCAGATGGCTTGTCCGCCCAGTGCTTTTGTTTCGTACACCAGCTGCCCGTCTATCGTTGTTATTTTTACGATGGCATCTCTTGTCAGCCCTCTGATTGCGATGGGTCCATCGTAGTCAGGTCGGACAGGATTGGGGAATATGCGGATGGGATCGGAGTGGCTTCTTTGTCCTGCCACTGCATCAGCCTGAAATGAAATCAGTCCGTTGCTTGTAGCAATAAATGCCTCACCTGTTTGGGGATGTATTACAATATCCAGGATATTATCATTCAGAAGAGGGCTGTTTTCGCTGGTAAAGCGAAGAATTTGTTCTTCTCCATCGGGTGACAGCACAAAGACTCCATTGGTTGTACCAATCCACTTCCGGTTGGCACCGTCTATAGCGATGGTTTGTACGTTTTCCGTTTCGAGGAGATAAGCTCCAAAGCCGTCTTGTTCTACTATCCTTCGTGAACCATTGCAGATATCTTCAAAAGCACTGGAGCCGCATTCGAAGATGACAATTCCCTGGGTAGTTCCCACCCAGACATCTCCCTCCAGGTCTATGGCAAGGCAATTGGTATTGTTGGTTGGGAGTGCGCTATTGGTTTCTGTAAAGGAGCGACAGCGGTCATCTCCGGGATCATCCAGGTCTCCCGAGTCAAACAGGGTAATTCCGCCCTGGCTGCTGCCATCAACGATCCATTTGTAGCCATTTTCATCTACTGCGAGTTGATGAATAAGCGTTCTGCCGCAACCAGGATTAAAATTCTTCCATTCTCCTTCCGGCGTGAGTACAGAGAGTGATCTGGGTGCGGCATGGTTGCTGATCCACAGATTGTTATCTTCATCAAAGGCCAATCCGCTGACGCGTGTGCGTGCCTCATCTCCCACGGCATTTTGTAGCGAGGAGTTTTTATCATTGAAAAGGGTCATTACCGGATCCTGAAATGCTATTAGGCCCTCGTAGAAAGATCCTGCATATACGATGCCATTGCCAGGATGGATGG
>JALQTV010000047.1:13933-14206 GCA_023268675.1 Saprospiraceae bacterium
TGTAATAAAGTCGAGCAAATCATCTCCCGGATCTTCGAGGCTTTCGCCCTTGATTTCATTTTTGGTTTCTCTATTGTAGATCGTCCATCGTCCGTTTATATAGGAAGCAAATCCATCGCCAATAAAACGGTTGCTGAAAGTAGCATTGACACCGCCTGAAGTAATCCAGAGTTGGTCATTGTACACAGCTAGTTCTTTGAGGTTGCTGGTAAGGGGAGCATTGATGGATGTAGTTTGACAAGGACTTTGAGGGGAATCCAGGTATCGGAAATT
>JALQTV010000480.1 GCA_023268675.1 Saprospiraceae bacterium
AATCATAAGGGATTTAGATGAAAATGTTTACATCAGTTTTGACATCGATGGGCTTCATCCGGCTTATTGTCCGAATACCGGAACTCCTGTCCCGGGAGGGTTCCAATTTGAAGAAGCTGTTTATCTGATAAAACTATTGGTAGAAAGCGGTCGTAAGATCATTGGCTTTGATCTGAACGAAGTTGGAGGACTGGGAAATGACTGGGATGGCAATGTGGGTGCGCGAATGCTTTATCAGTTGAGTATCTGGGCCGGCAGATCCCAAGGCCTGGTTTAAAGAGAGCGATAAGCATACACCAACAAGGTAATTGCACTATAAATTGTCCAGACTTTCCAATTGTGATATGTTTTGGGGGCTATTCCATGCCCTTTGTACAAAAGGACCATATAGGTGATTTTTTCAAAAAGATAAGCGATCAAAGTACTTGCGATGATGCCCTGTAGTCCCCAATATCGAACAAGGATCATGCTTAATGACATATTGAGCAAAAGTTCCACTACGGCAACCTTGAGCATTGTTTTTTGCTGTCCCAACGCTATCATTACAGCTTGAGGAAACAGGAGCCTACTCAGTAAAACAAGTACCAAAGTATTGAAAATGGGAATGGAATCCCTGAATGTTTCGCTAAACAAAAGCGGAAACCAATAATCGCTGCTAAGCAGCAAAAAAACAGACAGCGGGAAAAGCAAATGCATCAATTGCGTTGCACGGGCCTTCAACATGGCATGCCCTTCCTTGCCTTTTTGGGTTAATACAGGTATCATCGCAGTGCTCAATGCCGCACTAAGCACCATTACAACTGGCAACTCCCGCGCTCCATAACGGTACAAAGCAAATATTTCCGGATCCCCCCCGAAAGCCCTGTTTACCAACCAACTATCGAAGGAGTCGTGCACACCTCCAATCAAAGCATAAGCTACTAGTGGCAAAGATACAATGAGCCAACTCCTTTGCTGTTCCAAGTCCAACGACAAGGTTTTCTTCCAAAAAAACAATCTTAAAAGGAACAAGTGTTTTCCCATACTCCAGACGATCAAGCCCTGAAAAACCTGGGCAATCCCACCTCCGGAAAAAACAGGAATTGCAAGGGCCATGAGGTAGCCTCCAAACTGGTAGCCTGCATATTGCCTGAGGAGGAATGATCGTTTTTCCAACAAAAGGTAATGTTCTGCCAAAAAAGCCGGCAAATGCAACAAAAGGTAGATCGCATAAAGATCCAACAATGGCAATCGTATTCCAATACTCAATAGTTCTGCAATAGTGCCCTCCCCGAAATAATGTAATGAGACAGCTAGGATGGAAGCTGCCAATAGCAAAAAAAGGTATGCTCCCTGATAGAATTGTTGTTTTTCTAAAGCACTTTCAAGCTTTGAACCAAAACGCAGGAAACCCTGCATCAAACCATTGACCCAGAAAAAACTGAGTGTTGTCCCTAAATAAAGATACAACTCGAAACTCCCTATCATCGCCCGACCCAATCCGCTATTGGCGAGCAATACTGCCCCCAACAACAAGCTGCCCTGGCGGAAAACCTGAAAT
>JALQTV010000481.1 GCA_023268675.1 Saprospiraceae bacterium
GGGAAGGGGGAACACCGATCCTTGCACCTCTGTACAGCGATGTGTTGGTGGAGCGTTTTGGCCCTGCCAGAAGTGCGGGTACGCCGGTGGGTGTTTTCCACCGAGACATGGCCGCTTCAGTTCAGGCGCTTTGTGAAGAGACAATCTGCTACATGGCAGAAGACTTGCAGCGCAAAACAGGTTTGTCGAACCTTTGCCTGGCAGGGGGTGTAGGGCAGAATTCTGTAGCCAATGGAAAACTGGTTGCCCGTACGACTTTCCAACAGGTATTTGTACCGCCGGCTGCTCACGATGCAGGTACTGCCATTGGGTCTGCCTTGTATTGGTACCATCACGAACAAGGTCATCCGCGCCAGGGAGCAAAAGCCGAAGCATACACAGGAGCACAGTTTTCTGATGCCGAAATCATTGCGGCGGTCCGGGCAGCCGCTTGTGATTATGAGGTATATCAACCGGAGCAATTGATTGCCATTGTCGCCGACAAATTGGCTGCAGGAGCAGTAGTGGGTTGGTTTCAGGGGAGAGCAGAATTTGGCCCCCGTGCGCTGGGCAATCGATCTATTTTGGTAGATCCGCGCCGGGCTGACGCCCAAAATTTGCTCAATGAAAAAATCAAAAGACGGGAATCCTTCCGCCCTTTTGCTCCTTCCATCCTCGCCGAAGCTGCGGAGGAGTATTTCGAACAATCAGGGGAAGTTCCCTTTATGGAAAAGGTTTTCACCATACGCCCGGAGAAGCGAGCCCTCATCCCGGCAGTGACCCATGTAGACGGTACCGGTCGCCTGCAAACAGTAAAAGAAGCCGACAATCCCCGCTATTACCACCTCATCCGCCAGTTTTACCAACTCACCGGCATTCCCATCCTCCTCAACACTTCCTTCAACGAAAACGAACCCATCGTCAACAGTCCCCAAGACGCTCTTTCCTGCTACCTCCGCACACGCATGGATGTGCTGGTGATGGGGAATGTGCTTGTACAAAGGGGGGCTTCAAAGTCCATCAGGTAAATTTATAGAAAAACCTAAGGCCTTGTTTTAGGATCTGAGCTTTGGATTGCTGCATGGTATGGGTTAATTTTAAGGCTGCCTCAAGTCTTTATCCTTGTACAATGAACGTTAAAATAGATTTTTTTTCTATCAACTGTCTACTATGGGCAACCCTTTTCGTGGTCTCTTTTCCGCTTTCCGGTCAAGTCAGCCGGCATTTTGAACGGATAAGTTCAGAAGATGGGCTGCAACAAAGCATTGTTTACAGTATAGCACAGGATAGCTTCGACAATATCTGGGCAGGCACGGAAGAAGGAGTAGTGCGCTACAATTCCAGAGAGACGTTTTTGTACAACAAATACAAAGGTTTTTCCGGGCACACCAGGAATCGGACTTCCAAAATATTTATTGATTCCCAACAGCAAATCTGGGTAGGAACTGAGGAAGGCGTTTCCAGATACAATCCGGTGGCGGACCGATTTGATCCTGTAAAAACGGCAGTCAACTCGGGACCT
>JALQTV010000482.1 GCA_023268675.1 Saprospiraceae bacterium
AAACAAACTATGAACAACATCAGCACTAAACCAATAAGCAGCATAGAACGCTACTAGATGAGTCCAATCAGAATTGAATAACCAAAATGGACTAATAAGCAGGAATCCATAAAATAGCCATGTTGTAAGTAATGGTGTATATTTGCTCATTTCACTTTCCTATATCTCAATGATTCAGGTTTTGCAATTAATTTAATTACGTGTTTTCCAATGTCTGGTTGTTTCCAATTCCATCCAAACTCAAATGTTCCAGGTTTATAGTGATGGTTATTATGCCACCCTTCTCCCCACATGAGCAATCCCATTAGAAAAGTATTCTTAGAACTATCTCCAACTTCATGGTCCGTATGACCCCAGATATGAGCACCCACAGTAATCCAAGAAATCCAGTGAATACTAAACATGGTAACTACTAAATATCCGTATAAAAAAAGGTTTACATCTATCACTAAAAGTGTTATAATATAAATGAGTAGTACTTTAAAGTAATTTTTGTGAAACCATTTATGTAGTGGGTCTCTTGCTAAATCACCAATTGACTTTGGTGAAACGTGGTGAGATGGCCAGAAATTAAACCAATATTTTAACTTAGTGAGAAATGGTTGACCATCGATCTTATGTGGATCATCGTCTGTATCAGCTGTCTTATGATGTAGCCTATGAGTACCAGACCAAGTGATTGTAGATCCTACTGTATTAATTACAATAAGGAAATGAAGAATCACTTCAATCAATTTATTACGTGGTTGGAATGATCTATGAGCAGCCCATCTGTGCATGCCAATAGAAATACCTAGATGAACAGTAAACCAAAATGCGAGTAAGCTGTACAAAAAGTATTCAGTATTCCAATTAAAGATTAGAACTAATGGTCCGCCAATGTACGCCATTAGTTGAAAGAATTTGATCTTGAAGTTCCAAGAAAGATTCATGAGCTCACCGTATAAATAGTCTAAAGATTATAATTATATTTATAGGACCTTGATATGAAACCAGTCGTACTTTTTAGTTGTGGCGATACAACTCCAACACCTTGGGATGACATCTCAAACGCATGGAATAAAAATTTCGATAATCATGGTTGGTGGTACTCTATGAAGGATGCCGAATCCTATGTGTACCATTATAAACGAGATCGCAGTAAACTTGTCTTTGCAAAGTCTCAAGATCCAAAGAAGCAATTTGTAATCATCAAAGAATTCATTGGTGAAAACAATCCATCGTTTAAAGATCTCAATCGTGAAATTGATATGAAGTTCATTATGACTTGGTTAAACCAACATAAGAACGAATCTATTGGTTTTGGTGTACCACTAAAGGTATTACAAGGTGAAGATAAACCTGACGTTCTTCAATCTGCAATTTATTACGTGCGCGAACCATTTCCAGGTGGACATGTAGTAAACGCAAAGAATGGTGTTGCTCTTACAAGTGAAGAC
>JALQTV010000483.1 GCA_023268675.1 Saprospiraceae bacterium
AAAAAAAGAGATAATGTCTAAAGAGAAAGTAATATCAGATAAAGAACTTAACGAATTGCTTCGCAAATTAGAAGCAATCAAATATGTCTTTTCTGACCAAGACTTTCAAACAGTTATTTCTGACGCAAGTGAAATTGCTCTTGAAGCGGCTCGTAGTGCTGCACCGAAAAGTAAAAGAAGGCACTCGATAAAAGCAGTTGGAGGTGGTAATGTAATGGTTAGACCAGGACATTTGAGAAAGGCAATTCAAATGTTTCAATCTAAGAAGCAAAAGACTAAAACAGTATTAGTTGGTCCTGTACTTAGTATTGAAGCAAAGTTGAAATCAGTAAAGGGTGCAAAGCGATTGACCAGAAGAAATAGAGCATATTACGCCACAATCGTAATGGCAGGGCAGTCAAAGGGTTCGGCAGTTATACCACCAAACCGATTCATGGACAGAGCAAGAACACAGTCAAGGTCGGCAGTGTTTTCTAAGTTAAAGGAAGGTGCAATTAAGTACGCAAAGAAAGAAATAAAAGATATATTCAAGTGAGAGCAGACATTGTCATATACAACTTATTAAAAGACGACCACACCATATTTCCGCTGGTTGTGCCGCAAGCTGTTCAGGTTGCTGACGGTAATGTGTATTTGACATACAATATCATTGATAGTGAAGCAACAGTGTCTAAGAATTCATTCAATGATTATGACAGATACATGTTTCAAATATCATTTTTCAGTAAAGACTTGAACGCTGCTGCATCGTCTGCAGAGCAAGTCAGAACGACACTTGATAGATATAAAGGAACGATTACAGTTGATGCAGTAGATTACAATGTGCAACTGATTAGATACGAATCACAAGAGTTTGTCGGTTATGACGAAGACTTAGAAGTTTACATGATTGCAGCGGATTACAACGTTATCATGACACAATAAAAAAATATAGAAATGGCAACAATATCTAAGATTACAAGCACAGCAAAAGGCAATGTCAGACTGTTAGATTCTTCTGATAACATTTTGCACCAGATAAGCAGAAACAAAACTGTTTATTTAGACCCTGACGATTCGACAGCAATCTATATAGCTAATGAATTGAACGAACACAGTTTTAATCCGAAACAAACGATTCGTTTGACCGCTGCACAGGTTTCGTCTATTGGTGGTGTCGCATTTAGCGGAACTGCACAGGATTTGATTGATGAACTGGATGCCTATTTTTTTGGGTAAGCCTGCGAACGGCAGGCATTTTAGATGAATATAGTGGTGCAGCTGCGGCTTATTCATTACGTTTATTGAATAGTAACTACACAGGTGATGCGATTATTGTGCGTCGTGATTCTGATAATGCAACAGCAAATATTGGATTTGTAGGCAGTGAATTGAACACTACATATTT
>JALQTV010000484.1 GCA_023268675.1 Saprospiraceae bacterium
CAAAGAATCAGCAACGTATAATCTGGACGAGCTGGAAAAGAAATGGGGCGAAAAATATCCGGTTGTGCTTAGATCATGGCGCAGTAACTGGGAGGAATTTAGTAGATACTTCAAATACCCTGCTCAGATACGTCGAATCGTCTATACCACTAATACTGTAGAGGGTTTTAACCGGCAACTTAGAAAAGTAACCAAATCCAAGAGCGTAATGCCAAACGATACTGCCCTGTTAAAATTGGTATTCTTAGCATCTCAAAACATTACAGCAAAGTGGACAGCTCCAGTACAAAATTGGGCACTCGTGGTACAACAGCTGGCAATCTATTTTGAAGGCAGGCTCCAACTTGACCTTGACATTGGGGGAGTGGCCACCTAATACCTACCCGCATATTTTTTTCCTCAAATACCCCATTTTCTTTTGAGGGCATTTAAGGAAAAAAATATTATCCCAACACACAAATTCTAAACTTGACACAGTTTATTGAACTATACCAAAGGCACCAATAAAAGTATAAACAGGTGCTTAGATGAAGAAATCCAGATCTAGTGAGACGCATATCGTAGTGATCCTGGCTCAACAGGAAAATAGAGCATGGATTTCATGCATGATAGCTTGTTTCATGGCAAGCCTTTCCGTGCATTCCATGTAATTGATGATTTTTACCGGGAGTATGGTGTGGTTATGCGCGGATCTGTATCTTTGGTGGGGGTAGAAGTATTCCTGCTGTTGCGATTTACTTCGCATAAACCGGAAAAATACTGGCCTCTCCGTAGTCTTTTATTGGCTCCATATTGATCAATACCTCCATATCCGCCTGTGCAATCTCAAAATCCACAGCTGCATTGTTTTGCATGTGTGCCGGGTTGGCCGTCTTAGGCAATGGCAACAACCCCAATTGTAAACAGAAACGAATGGCCAGCTGAGGAACCGTAACCCCATATTTGTTAGCCATACTTGTAATTGCCTCGTTTTTGAACAATTCGCCGTGACCAATGGGCGAATAAGCCTCTACCAGGATATCCTGTGCCTTGCAATATTCAATCAACTCCATTGGCAATTTGCTGATATGCGCCAATATCTGATTCACCATAGGCTTAACCGTACAGGAAGAAAGGATGTTCTCCAGGTCCTCTATTTCAAAATTGGACACCCCTATGGCTTTCAACTTCCCTGCCTTGTAGGCATCTTCCAAAGCACGCCAGGCCTCCCGATTTCCTGCTTTATAGGGTTCTTCCTTCAAAAATTCTGCCCAGGGCTTGGGACTGTGGATGATCATCAGGTCGATGTAATCCAAACCCATTTTCTCCAGGGACTGATCTATAGAGGTCACTTCTTCCTCATAAGTCTTGATCTCTGCAGCGAGTTTGGTCGTCACAAAAAGA
>JALQTV010000485.1 GCA_023268675.1 Saprospiraceae bacterium
AGCGCAGTTGGCAAATTTGGGCATCCTTTCCTGTGAAGCTTGTCACAAACAAACGTTGCGATAAAAATTAAATTTGGGGATCGAATAAAACGATCCCCTTATGCCTTCAAGCCTCAAAATTCCGGACGCTATTGCGTCTCGCAGCAGTTACAAGAAAAAATTTACTTACCTCGACTTGTACCGTACCTGGGTATTGTTGCCGGTAGCCATTTCCAGATTTGTAGCCAACAAAAAACACCAGTGGGTCAGCAGCCAGTTTCTGGAACGGCTTCAGTTGGCCGTAACAGAAGTCAATGCCTGCCCCGCTTGTTCGTATGCCCATACTTATCTTGCCCTCAAGGAAGGCTTGAGTGCGGAGGAAATCAACAGTTTTCTCAGTGGGGATGGCAAATGGGTGAAGCCGGAGGAGGCAAAAGCGCTGATGTTTGCCCAGCATTTCGCTGAGTATGGAGGTTGTCCCGGAGAAGATGCCATTGAGGTACTGGAAGCCGAATACGGCAAAAAAGAAGCGGATATCATGATTTCAGCTGTACAATTGATGTTGGCGGGCAATATCTTTGGATTGCCCTATAGTGCTTTTCAATCCAGACTGAAGGGCAAACCTTATCAGGGGAGTTCCGTTTTTTATGAATTGGGCATGCAGCTGGCTGCTTTTTTGGTTGTTCCAATCGCTTTTTTACACGGAGGGCTGCGTCGCTTGTTCGGATTGCCCAACAGGATCACAGGGAAAGTTTCCACAGGGGAAGAATAAGCTCCCGCACAAGCGTTGAGCCGAAAGATAACATTTTGACAATACCCAGGTCGAAACTTTAGCCCGAGATTTTGGTTTAAGGAAGAAACCAAAATAAAATCAATGGCTCCTATCATCACAGGTATGCACCACGTCACAGCCATGGCTTCCGGTGCCCAAAGCAACATAGATTTTTATACGGGCATTCTGGGCTTGAGGTTGCTCAAAAAAACGGTCAATTTCGACGCGACGCATGTGTACCACTTTTACTATGGCAACGAAAGTGGAGAGCCGGGAACCATCATGACCTTTTTCCCTTTTCCCAATATGTTGCCCGGCAGGAAGGGGCGAAGTCAGACTGTCAGAACCTCCTTCTCCATCCCGGAAGGAGCCCTGGAGTATTGGATGCAACGCCTGAAGCGGTTCAATATACCCTTCACAGCGCCTGAAATGCGTTTTGGCGAACAATTCATCTATTTTGAAGACTGGGATGGTCTGGGACTGGAATTGGTTACACAGGCCAACGATACCCGCAAGCCCTTCTCTTACGGTTTTATCCCGGAG
>JALQTV010000486.1 GCA_023268675.1 Saprospiraceae bacterium
CTCTAAACACTCTTCTAGCGTTAGCTCGTTCATCACAGCTAAGTTATTCAACACCACTAGACAGTCTCCTATGTCGTCTGCAATGTCTCTACGTTTAGCTACGTTGTCAGCTAACTCACCAATCTCACTGACTAGCTTGAGTGCCTGTGTCTGCACTGTGCCGTTGACAAAGATGCCTCTGTCGCTGCTCCACTGAGTACACAGGTCTATTAGCTTGTTAATCTTCACCATTACACTGCTCCTGTATTAGTCTGTCTAAGTACCAACGTGCTTTGCGTAGGTCTTCTATGCCGTTCTTCTCCTGCCAACGGTGTGTGTACTTAATTACGTTACCGTTGAGATAGCCTAGAAAAGCATCGTTAGGTAGGCGTTCTTTAATGTACTCTATACACTCTATGCCGTTGCCTTTGTAGTGGCTAGGGTTTATAGCGTCGTAGGTAGACAGCCTAGCTGTAAAGCGTTCTTCAGCTTTGATAGCCTCGTTAACACGTCTAGCCTCTGCCCTGCGTTTCCTGCTTAGTTCGTCCCACTCTTCAGCAGGTGACTTGTCAAGAAAACTCATTGTCTTCTCCTCCTAATCCATCAATAATGTATTCTAGTTTGTCTTCTATCTTATCTTCAAAGCGCTCGACAAGCTCAGTAGAGTTTATCTCTAGAACCTCCAACACCAACACTTCATCTAACATAGATAGTTGGTCTTTAACATCCTTAAACGTCAGGCTCATTCTTTAGCACCCCCATACTTCTTGCGAAGATAAGACATACTTATAGGCAGCTCGTCAAAGCTACCATCGTTGACTTCGTTAAATATCCATATACCGCGCCAAGACTGATTGGTCTGTGGTGACAAGTAAGACTGATCTTCTTGGTAGAATATACCTGCAAACAAACCTGTCACTGACACACCGTCAGCTCTGCGTGCGTAGGCGATGTCTCTGTCCTGTACGTGTCCCATAACACAGCTGACCATCTTCTTAGTCAGCATTAGCTTAGCAGACGACACAGGTCTTCCCATGACACCGCTAGTGAAGTAGTGTGAGTAGGCAATACCGTTAATCATCTTAACTTCTAAGAACGGCACTACTTCCCAACCCATCTTCTCTAGCCCAAGGTCAGCAAACGACATCAAACCTTCAAGCTCAGGACTATCATCAACTGCTCTGGTAATCCTGTTCTCGTGATTGCCTAACAAGAACACTAGTTTAGGCTTCCATACTTTATGCTTGTTAGCCCTCTGGCGTGCTTGCTCTTCCTTTATAGGCGCTAAGAAAGCCTCCAT
>JALQTV010000487.1 GCA_023268675.1 Saprospiraceae bacterium
GCCGCCAACTTTTTTTATCCAATAAGCCTTGCCTTTTCAGCAAGGCTTTTTTTATTTTAACTTATTCCGCTATGCAAACATCAGGTAAATTGAATGTCCAACTGGAATTGTTTTGGTGGCTATTCAGCTTCATCCTGGCAATCGCATTGGCACTTCCCATTTATTTCAACACAAGCGGTTTCCCTTTCTATTTGCTCCTCTTTATTTATATCGTCTCTTTTGTCACTTTTACCCGCTTTATTTTTTTATTGAAGTTTACATTTTTGGCGAAACGCCAAAGTTGGAAGGTGATTACCGTTTTTGCGATGTTTCCGATACTTTTCTTGATGGGACAAGAACTCAATTATTTCCAGACTTTCATTGATGAAAATGGCCCTCAGGCACTCTTGGGGAATCTTCCTCTTGATAAGGAAGTCAGTATGCTGAAGTATGTGCGAAACGTGACCTTGCTTTTCGGTGTAGGAAGTTTGATCAGCGGAGCCATCCTGCCTTTCCGGCTTTTCTTCTCAGTTTGGCGCGTACACAATGGATATCCGGATTGATCTCAATATTTAAGTTCGTCCTCGTCTTCTTCAGGTAAATCATAGGTTTCTGTAGCTCCCCTATCTTCACTGCTCAATTGTTGTAGGTCGTCCATGAAATCCACGGAATAGTGCCAGAAATTTTCTATTGTCGGCCATAACAGGACACCAACTTTCCAAACTTGCTCCGGGTATTGTTCCAGGTAAGCATAAGTGCGCGATTCTGATTTGCTTTGTGTACTGATTAAATGCGATGCATTGCCAAACCATAAAATAATACTGTACACAAGCACAAGTACGGCAGCCAGTAAAGCTCCTCCCGCAACCTGATTGATGATGTTTATGTTAACACTTTCAAGAATGCTTTCCAATCCTTTCGCAAGCATTCTGATGATCACCATAGTAAGAAGAAACGATAGCAGGAATCCGGCAATAAACATGAGTGGATGTGGAGAAAAAAGGGATTCCAACAACTGAGTAGCAGAAGGAGAAAATTTGAAAGCTGCTATCAGCCCGAAAAAATAGGAAATGAGAGTAAATATCGTCTTGATAATCCCCCTGGAGAAACCCAGCCAAAATCCGTACGCTGCAATGATCAAAAATATGATGTCAATTACCATAACTCGATTGTTGCTTAAAATTAACTTTATCTTTAATATAGTTCAGGGTGTATAGACGTTTAATTAACAATTATCGATGAATAATTACTCCGTTCTGCTTTATCTTTGTTGAAATCAAAATCTGATCTATAT
>JALQTV010000488.1 GCA_023268675.1 Saprospiraceae bacterium
GCCATGTCTGTTGGATTGGCTCTGCCGAGAATAAAAACCCACAAAACAACAATCAACAGGAAGGGGAGCAGCCAGAGCAGGATATTATCGAACCAGTCGGTTCGCTCGATATAGGTGATCTCTATCTGTTGCTGCAAGGGCAAACCCTCCTGCGAAGAGCGGAGCAGTTCCTCAAAACTGTCAACAGAGCCAATGTTCAGGGTGAAATGGGGCCCTGTTTTCGAAGCATCGACGGATGGAAGCGCAGGACTAAGTGAAATTCCTTCTTTCAGATAAATTTCTGCTTTTTCTTTGTTGACCACTACAATTTTTGCGATCGCTCCTTTTTGTTCGAGCACCTGCTGAAATTGTGTCCAGCTGATCTCGGAGGCTTGCAGGTTGAGGCCGTTCAAATAAAAAGAACCTGCATACACCAACAGCAAGGCTGCAATGATCCAGTAATACACGGAGCAACCGGAGAAGCCGGTGGGGGGAGTTTGTCGTATGGCCATAAGTACGTCAGGTTTCCTGGGTAATTGGAACGGGCCAAAAGTTAATGCAATTCCGACAGATTACGAATGACATTTATCAACCAGTTTTTTTTCTTTCCAATGGCAAAATTGCTGCTAATTCCCTTATCTTAAATTTCTACATTAAATCATATACCAGATGAAACTTTCACCCGAATCTCTCCGAAAAACATATCATGTAGGCGACTTTTCCGGTTTGCGCGAAGCGATGGACAGGCATCAGAAGGGCATCATTGGCCAGAAAAGAGCGGTAAAAGCCTTGCAATTTGGCTTGGGAAACCGTGCTCCGGGCTTTAATGTGTACGTTTCTGCCAGCGATGGTGACTCCAAATTTCCCGTCATAGAGCATTTTCTGAAAAATATGGCACAGCAGGATCCTATCCCGACTGATTGGTGCTACGTCAACAATTTTTCAGATCCATATTGCCCAAACGCGCTGCAACTTCCCCGCGGGATGGCCAAAAAGTTCAAGGCCGATATCGAAAATTTCATTTCTCAGGCCAAGGTCTCGCTGATCAAAGCTTTCGAAAGTGAGGAGTTTATCAACAAGCAATCTGCTGTCAAGGAGGCTTTTGTGAAGGAACAGCAGGCACTGGTCACTCAACTCAATGAGAAGGCCATCGCCGAAAACTTTATCATCAAACAGACTCCTATGGAAATTCTGGCGGTTCCGGTAGTTAACAAACAGCCCCTGACGCCGGAGCAGTTCCAGGCACTGAGCAAAGAAGAACGGGATAAAATCCGCGACAAACAAC
>JALQTV010000489.1 GCA_023268675.1 Saprospiraceae bacterium
TTATTGACTCTAATTAACCATGAAAAAGGCGTGTCTGTTATCGTGACGCAGGTCACCAAAGGCTTTGCTGTGTCCGTGTGGGACCTCGATGTTCCTGAAGGTCTCGTGGGTGCGAAGGTGTTTCAACACAAGGCGGAAGCCTTTGAATATGCTTGGAGGTGTGTATGAATGACGATGTGTTGCACGTTGTGTTAATCGCGGCGTGGTTCTTTGTGTCTGCCTTATTTTGTGTGGAGATTTTGACATGATTCAAACAGTACCTAATCAACTCCTCGCCACCGTCCAACGCTCACACGGGCGCTGGTGGGTGGTGTTGGCTACCTTCCCTTGCAACGCCTCGGAGCGTCGCCTGTGGTGTCAGGACGGGGTGCTGCATCCCTTACGACACAGAAGCGCAGGCTTTGCAGTTCGCGCAGTATTGGGAGGCTTAAAGTGAGTTATAGAATTGAAATCAGGTTGAGGGATGGCTGGGATGACGTTAGCCTATGCAATGCCTCTTTGTTATCTTTCAACACGCTGGGAAGCGCCCAGCAAGCCATTGATGCGATGCTGGAGAACTTCCGTGCTGGAAGTGATGTGAAACCGTTATTAAGGATTGTAAGAAAATGAAATACACTGTATTATTGTCAAAGACTCAGCTTATCGAAGTACATAGAGCACTTTTCGAGCGCATCCAAATGCTCCGGGATTTATTTGAAAATGTAGAAGAAAACTATTCTATTGAACAAAAGCTTTTACGGTCTGTATCCGCGTTAAAAATTGTGGATAAAGTATGTGATGAATTTGACAAGGAGAAATGAAAATGAAAATGGATGACCTCTTACTGGCCTCTGATGGCCGCATGGTGACAGTGACGTTCGTAAAGAAGGATGGCACGTTGCGGACGTTGAATGGGCGGCTGGGTGTTAAGAAACACCTAAAAGGCGGCTCCAGCACCCTTGACCCAGCCAAGTACATCACAATCTACGATGTCAAGGCTGCGGGCTACCGTGCTGTCAACCGTGATACAATCAAGGGGCTGCGTGTTGGCGGCTTGGTGATAACAAATGCGTGATTTGTTTGGTTATCTTTTGATCTTCTGCCTGCTAATCTTAGTGGGCTATTGGAGGCGATATGGAATATAAAGATGGGAATGTAACACTTACTTACGAGCTGGAAGAAGACGAGAATGGTAAAGTGTTATGGCTTGAGATTGACGAGGTGTACATCGAAGGTGTTGAGATCACTCAGTATGTATCAGACCATTGGTTTAGTTAT
>JALQTV010000048.1 GCA_023268675.1 Saprospiraceae bacterium
AGGGACGTGCGACTCAGGCACCTGCAGAGTCGTTGGGGAAGCTGCTCTTCTACAGGAAACATTACGCTTTCTACCCGCTTGCTTTTTGCCCCTCCCGAAGTTATTGACTATGTCATCATACACGAATTGGCCCATCTGAGCGTATTCGATCACTCTCAAAAATTCTGGGATCTTGTAGCGGCAGCCATGCCGGATTATCGGGAAAAAGAAGAATGGCTTAAGTCAAACCACCATCAATGTAATTTCTGATAAATAAAAAAGGGAGTAGCAAATGCCACTCCCCTTTTCATTTTATGTGAAACTGAACAAGATTTATTCAGCTACCACTTCAAATTTAACCACTACATCTACATCTTTGTGTAGATCCAGTCTGGCCTCGTATGTTCCCAGGTCTTTTACTTCTTCCGGAAGGATTACCTTTCTTCTTTCAACATCGATGTCCAACTGATCCTTCAAAGCAGAAGCAATCTGAACATTGGTAACACTACCGAAAATTTTACCACTGGTACCTGCTTTTGCACCAATTTTCACCACCTTATCCTTAAGGAAGGTAGCCAAATCGCGGAATTCTGCTACACGGGCAGCGGCCATTTCTTCCTCTTTACGGATAATTTCGTCCAATTTTTTACGGTTAGTTGGGTTAGCGATTACCGCAATACCCTGGGGGATCAAAAAATTTCTGCCATAACCATCTTTAACCGTAACGATGGTATGCTTGTCCCCTACTTTATCTAAATCTTTTAATAGAATAATTTCCATGATAAGCCATTTTGAAAGACAACTGCAATCTAAAAACCTTCATTATTTCAACAAATCCGTCACGAAAGGTAAGATTCCAAGGTGACGCGCACGCTTGACAGCAGTAGCCACTTTACGTTGATATTTTAGTGAATTACCCGTGATTCGACGGGGCAATAGTTTTCCCTGCTCATTTACAAACTGCAGGAGGAAGTCTGCATCCTTGTAGTCGATATACTTGATACCATATTTACGGAAGCGACAGTATTTTTTTCTATTCTGGCCGATCTTAGGATTGCTCAGAAACTTGATATCATCTTTATTTGCCATAATTACTTTCCTTTTGAAGAGGGTTTACTTATTCTGCGTCCTTGCTTTGTTTGTCATCAGCTTTGGCTGCACCGGAAGCTTCTGCTTTGGGCGCGTCAGCAGTTTCTTCTTGCTGCTTTTTCTTCTTGCCAATCAAGCCTTTTCTCTTGTCTTCGTTGTACTTAACACCGAATTTATCGAGCTTGACAGTAAGGAAACGCATGATGCGCTCATCTCTTTTGAGAGCCAATTCCAGTTTGGCAATGACTTCTCCCGTAGGAGCATTGAATTCAATACAGTAGTAAACACCTGAAGAGCGTTTGTTCATTTCATACGCCAGTTGGCGAAGACCCATTGCATCAACGTGGACAATATCACAATTCTCATTCTTGAGAAGGTCCACGTATGTCTGAGCTGTCGAACTGATTTCTTCCCCCGGCAGCACTGGGTCTACGATAAATGTGATCTCGTAGGATCTCTGTGGATCAGACATACCAAAAATTTTTGTTAATGATTTTAATTACTTCTGCTTTTTCAAAGCGGATGCAAAGGTAGGAAAATTATCTGAAAACTACCTAATCACAGCAACAGTCATTTTTTTGTCGTAATCACCCTGAATCACAGGGGACTGTCTGTTGCCGGAATAAGCGCGCACATTCTCATGTACGAAATCAAACAATTCATTGATATTAACGATTTTATCGCCATTAAAATCCGCTTCACCCTTCAAGCCCCTCATCAGGAAATGGGTAAATACTCCCTGCCGCATTTCACTGGACTCGAGAGAAGTTTCTTCGGATTTGGACGACATAATCAAAGCAGTACCGGAACCTGCCTCCGCCAGGGTAGAATAGTAAGTCTGAATGGCATCCGGAACTTCTGCACTGCGCATGGTAAAGAGGGAACCCGAATAGCAGGCATCTGCCACCAACAACTTGTATTTGGCGCGACTTCTTTCCATGATGGTATTGATTTCACTGTGCATCAACTTATTGTTGTACCCATCGAAATCTATCGGCAAAAAAGAGCCCTTCAACCCATGACCGGAATAATACAGCATTACGAGGTCATTGGGGCCGGCTTTGCCGAAAACATAATTCATTTTTTCCAGGATGTTTTCTTTGGTAGCATTTTCGTCCACCAGCACCATGATCTGATCGTCGCTCAGTGCTCCTCCCTCCGGGCTCTTCAAAAACGCATACATTCGGTAGGCATCGTCATCTGTATAACGCAAAACCGGCATGTGCTTATAATCTGCTACACCAATGATTACCGCCCATATTTTGAGCTGATTAGTGGTTCTTTCCGGGCTCGACACTACATCTGCGACCACAGGTTCCGGCTGCTTCACCGGCCCCATGTACACACCATCCTTCCAATTGCCATTTACGGGTGTACCATCTTTCATGATCAGGATGCCAATGCCATTGAAACTTCCCCTGGCAAAAGCCCCTTCATAGAACTCTCCGTCGGGATAAACAACTTTTCCTAATCCATCGGGGAGGCCGTTTAGAAACTGTCCCTCGTAGATCGTACCATCCTTGAATCGATATTTGCCCTCTCCATTTTTACAGTTGCCGCTGATGCAACCACTGTTTGAAGGACGGGGCTGGTTTGAAACATCTGATATCAAATCACCCTCTCGCCAAAGGCCGTCCTGCACGGATCCATCCGGACTGTACAAGCGCCCCTCTCCCTCCGGAAGGCCGTTTTTGAAACTGCCTACATAACGCTCACCATTGGGATAGTAAAAAGTTCCTCTGGAATTTGGCTTCCCATCCATAAAATAGCCCTGGTATTTGCTGCCATCCGGATAGGCATATGTCCCTTCTCCATTCTCGCAATTGCCTATAATACAACCAAATTGAATGGTTGTCGTTTCCTCAAAATCGTCTTGTCGGTAATAAGTGCTGACCAATCTGCCATACCTGTCCAAAGGCTGTCCTTTTTTCCATTCCCCGCTTATTTCCTTGCCATCGGGATAACTCTTAGTCCCCAAACCTTCCGGAAACCGATTCCTCCATTCTCCCTGATACTTGCTGCCATCTTCGTAAAAACAGACGCCGTCTCCATGTATTTCGCCATTTTCAAAATCGCCTACATAAACTGCACCGTTCTGATGGATATAAATACCCTTACCATTGATGCAGTCCCCTGAAACGCAGCCCTTCTGATTTTTCTTTACTATGCCACTTTTTTCGGCAAAGCCGGTGCCCGCCGCCAATTCCCCTACATACCTTCCAGCTTTCCATTCGCCGGCTCTGCTGGTTCCGTCAGGAAAATACTCCACTCCATAACCATAGGGCTGATCGTCCCGCCAGGCTCCCTGGTATTTCGACCCATCTTTATAAAACAGGCTGCCCTGGCCATTCCTCATGCCATGTTTGAAAGCTCCCACATAACTGGAACCGGTTTTGTATTGAAAAGTACCTGTGCCGTCTATACAATTTCCCTCCAGACACTGGGCCTGCAGGCTATAAAAAGAAAACAACAGCGTGAAATAAAGAAAGATACTTTTAATGCACATGAGTTTTCGGGTTTTGGCTACACGCTACAATATTACTACAATTGCGACAATAATACATTAAAAAAAATAATATAACAAAAAAATCAAAATGTCTATTTTCGTATCAACCCTACCGGCATAGATCGGTCAAAATTCCCGGAAATAACCGGATTTTGCAAATTTCCGGTATGCCTTCGAACCGTACCGGAAACAAAAGCCGCCAGTTCGCTGATACTTACCACCGCATCGTCATTGACATCTGCTGCTCCCTTAAGCCCTTCGATCATAAAGTAACTGAACACTCCTGATCTCAACCTGCCATCTTCCATTGAGTACTCCTCGCTTTTGGAAGACATCAGCAAGGCCAAACCGCCATTCACACCTTCAAAGCTGCTGTAGAATTTTTTAAGAAAATCCTCCAGCGCCAGTCCATCCCGGTAAGCCAACAGTCCTCCTGAATGACAAGCATCTGCGATCACCAGTTTGTACTTTGCACTGCTGTTTATAATCATATCCTTGACCAGCCTGTGAGGCAATCTATTGTAATCACCATCCGAATCGATTGGTACAAAAGCTCCTTCCATGCCATGACCGGAAAAATAGAAAAGGATCATGTCATTGGCATCGGCTTCGCCAAAAATTTCTTCCATCGCCCTTACAATGCCATCATAGCTGGCCTCCCTATCTGTCAACAATGCTATCTGATCATCCGGCAAAGCTCCGCCCTCCGGACTTTTCAGAAAGTGATACACCCGGAGTGCGTCATCATCTGCGTAATGCAACAAAGGCATACGAGTATATGCTGCTGCACCTATGATGACTGCATAGATTTTCATCTCCTTTCGCAAATTGCCTCCCGGAAAAATAGCTCCAACATTATCTTGGTAGAATAAACTCTCAGAAGTTTGGGGAACTGTCAACCTTCCTTCTTTCCAGTTTCCCCCCTGCCAATTGCCAAAAGCATCTGACAGTAAGCCGGGACCATTGGGTTTGTCGTTTTGCCAGGATCCCAGGTAAAGTCTTCCATCAGAAAATTTCACTTCCGAAGGCCCGAAAGGCTTGCCTGCTCTGAATTGACCTTTGTAAACCGTGCCATCTGGATATACATACGTTCCGATCCCTGAATTACAATACTGTCTGTTGCAGTCCCGGATCGGATCGTTGCCTGCCCGGTAAACAAAAGGCCTGAACTGTTCCCAGAAAAAGCCATTAAACCACTCCCCACTCACAGAATCTCCTTCGGGAGAAAAAAACACCCCAAAGCCATGTCTAAATCCTCTTCTCCAATGGCCTTTGTATAAAAAACCATCGGCATAGGCAAAGATACCCTGTCCCTGGGGTAAGTTCGCCTCCCAGTTACCGTTATAATAATCCCCCTCTCGAAACCACATTTCTCCTTGCCCGGAAATCATACCTGCCTTAAAATCACCTAAATACAAATCACCATTAGGCAAAATCAACCTGCCCTTCCCCTCTCTCTTATGCCTGATCCAGTTGCCTGAATACTTTTCTCCTTCCGGCGTTTCATAAATACCCAATCCATGAGAATAGCCATCGCGAAAATCCCCCGAGTAAGTGGATCCGTCCTCAAACACATAGGTACCATAGCCCTGGGTACAATTTCCCCTGATGCAGCCCTGCTGGGCAAAAAGGAACGAAGGGAAGGAAACAACTGTGCTCAATACAACATACGCCCATACATTCATATCTGTCACTCAAATTTGGTTTGAAATTAGAAACTTAGGTAGGGGTTGCTGCGATAGGAACTTTTTTGAGTTGAACGATTGCCTTCCTATAACAGGGTGAAAAAAATCATTATTGCCTGTCAGGATTCTTTTAAGATTATTTTGCCTGCCTTGTGTCTAATTAGTTAACTTTATAGGCTATTTACCTGAGAAAACTATCTCAAAATCGGTTTTAGCAAAAATCATCATTCCGAAATAGCTCTTATTAATTATCAACTCTTTAAAACACAATCTATGAAAAAGCACCTCCTTTTTGCCCTATTGCTGCCGGCATTTCTGAGTAGCTGCAACAGCAACCAGGAAAGCGGTTCTGATACACAGGAGGCCCCCGTTCAAACAGGCTCCTACCAGGGGGAATTTTTTGGCGAAGCCTTTGATCTTACCGACCTGATATCGGTAGATGAGCTTATCCCTCAAATGGCAGGAGCTGACTCACTTGCCGTCCAACTTACCGGAACGGTTAGTGAAGTTTGTCAAATGAAAGGCTGCTGGATGAACATACAACCTGAAAACGAAGACCATGATGCAATCATGGTTCGATTCAAGGATTATGGTTTTTTTGTACCAAAAGACATCGCCGGCCGTCAAATTTTGATGAAGGGCTACGCTTTCAAAGAAGTTACGCCACTGGAAGAACTGCGCCACTATGCAGAAGACGCGGGTAAATCAGCGGAAGAGATCGCTGCCATCACCGAGTCCAAAGAGGAGATCAAATTCCTCGCATCCGGTGTTTTCCTGTTGGAAGAATAAGCTAGCAGCCAGCCAATCCAGAGGATTGCAGGCTATCGCCCAAAAACAGGCAGCCAGCAATCCTCTGTTCATCCAATCATTCTGCTAACGAATGAACTACCCCGCCGCAAAAGCATTTATTTGTTACCTACTCAAAACGGCCCTGGACGGAAGATTCAGCTACCACGGCCTACACCACACCCTCGATGTGTTACAGGCAACTACTGATCTTTGCCATGCCGAGCAGGTTGCTCCTTACGAAACATTGTTGTTGCAAACTGCCGCACTGTTTCACGATGCAGGATTTATAAGAGATCCAATGGATCACGAAGGGAGTAGTTGCGAACTGGTGCGAGAACATTTGCCCAGATATGATTACACTCCCCGGGAGATTGAACAGATTTGTGACTTGATCCTTGCCACCAAGATTCCCCAACAGCCAAAAAGCCATTTGGAACAAATTATTTGCGATGCAGATTTGGATTACCTTGGCAGAGAAGATTTTTTTGCGATAGCAGAAACGCTCTACATAGAACTCCACTGTTTTCAGCGAATAAGTAACGAAAAACAATGGGATCTCATTCAGGTTCAATTTCTTAGCGAACATCAATATTTTACGGAAACCAATCGCAGACGTAGAGAAAAAGGAAGGGAAAAGCACCTGGAAGTACTAAAAAAGAAGCTTCAGTAGATTTTTTTAAAAGGCAGAGGCAGCATAATCGGCCAACTAATCGTTTTTTGCTTAGTTTGATGATATAGGCGTTAGATCATGGGTAGCCCCTGCTTTACACTCACTAGTTTTTCAATTACAAGGAAGGGGCTGCTCCTTTTTAGGTTGGTTCACCTCCCCACTTTTTTCACTTTTTTTTCAACTTGCCACTGCCCGCATAAGGAATGCAGCTACCAAAGCTCCATAAGTTCCCAATGCGTAACCCAGTACTGCCATCAAAGCTCCCACGGGAGCAAGGGCAGAACTAAAAGCTGAAGCCACAACTGGTGCAGAAGCAGCACCCCCCACATTAGCCTGACTGCCCACTGCTACGAAAAAGAAAGGTGCCTTGATGATCTTGGCTACTAAAAAAAGGATGCTGACATGGATTAACATCCAGATAATGCCGATGGCAAAAAGACCGATATTGTCAAAAACCTGACTAAGATCCATTTGCATACCTATCGTTGCAACCAAAACATATATAAAAACACTGCCCCAGCGGGAAGCTCCCACTCCTTCCAGCGACTTGGCACGGGTAAAAGATAAAAGCAATCCGAAAGTAGTCGCCAATACTACCAACCAGAAAAAACCTGAGGTCAGCGAATCCAGTCCCATATTTTTTAGCGAAGCTTCTGACTGTTTCATCCAGGGAGTGATTACATCTGATCCCCAATGCGCCAACGCTACGCCACCAAAAGCAACTCCCATCAATACAATGACATCTCCGGTGCCCGGAATGCGTTCTACTTTTGCACGATAAGCCTCGACTTTCAGCTTGAGTGCTTCAATTGCACTCGTATCTGCTTTTAAAAATCTGTCGATTCGATCGGTAATATTTGTTCCGTACAACAAAAAACCCATCCAGATATTTGCAACCACCACATCCACAACAATCATCGTAGCAAACAAATTATCCGGCACTTCAAAGATTTCCTTCATCGCCGTCTGATTTGCACCACCTCCAATCCAGCTCCCCGCCACTGTAGAAAGTCCACGCCAGGTCTCCTCCGGTGTAGCAGCCAGAATATCCGGAAACAGGTTGAGTACTACAAAGAGGGTTACCGGACCACCAAGGACAATGCCCAGCGTAGCTGCCAAAAACATAATCATTGCTTTAGACCCCAGGTTGATTACTCCTTTCAAGTCTATGCCCAGACAAAGTAAAATCAATGCTGCCGGCAACAGGTAACGAGAAGAAACATGGTATAAACTGGATGTTTCTCCGGAAACCAGCCCCAGAGGCCAATACAAGAGAGCAGGAAGAAAATAACACAACAAGAGTGGTGGTACTATTCCGTAGAACTTTGCCCAAAAACCGGTTTTCCGGGAAGACGTAATAAAAACGAAAGCAAGAGTAAGCATTAGCAAACCCAATACAATTGCGTCATTGGTAAAAAAAGGCTCCATTGTATTCAAATTTTGCTAAATATAGTTTTTTTGTTTTGAATGAAAACCATTTCGGCTCTTAGACAAATATTGCGATATTGACAAACTGCCGTTTTTCCCTATCTTGCACAAGCAAAAATCACCTGACTTATGAAAGTGGACTGGAAAAGGATAGCCCTCGTGACGGGCATCATGGCAGTGAGCATCGCACTTGATTTTATTTCCAAAAACTGGGCTACAGAAAACCTGATGGGAAAACCTGTTGAATCGTACTGGAATGACTTCTTCAGATTGCTTTATGTGAGGAATGAAGGTGCTTTTCTGAGCCTGGGTTCGGATCTACCTGCCTTTCTTCAGTTTGTCATGCTCAAACTATTTCCCGTAACCCTGCTCCTGGCTTTGCTGTTTTACACCCTTTTCAATGCGGGTCTGGATCGCTGGCACATCATTGCCTTTAGTTGCATCCTTGGCGGAGGCATAGCCAATATTTATGACAGGCTGATGTTTGGAAGTGTAGTGGACTTCATGAACATGGGTTTTTCCGGCCTTCGTACCGGTATCTTTAACGTGGCAGATATGTTTATCATGGCTGGTCTGTTCATGATGTTGCCCCAGATGTTTCAGAGGAAACGGTGAGCGGTGAGCAGTGCTTTGTCCTTCTCTAAATAGCGTTGACCGTTCAAAACACTGCAGCTGCCCTGACACCACCGCTGTGGATGATTTTCCCTCTGGCACCTTTCCTTCCATCATAATGCAGATTGACTTGTATCGTTTTGTTGAGCAACCTGCTGAATTGAAAGCGCCATTGCAGGTTTTTACCGGGTTGCAAGCCATTGAGCAGCGCAAAAGCAACCGGATTGTCAGTATTTCCTTCCAGATTCATCTGAATCCATTTGAAAGTAGCGAGCAGGCTGGTCTGTGTGCTTTGTTGGAGTGCCATGTCAAGGGTAAGTTGGTGCTGAGTAGCTCCATTGTCATTTTCTTCGAGGAGACTTTTATCCCTTTGAAACAACCAGCTACCGGAGAGCCGTAGTTTTGTTGCCGGCAAGAAATTGAATTTTGGAGAGAGGTTTTGAAAACGGAAATGATAATTTTTCCCGGTAAATAAGGATGAATTTTGCAAACGGGTACCCGTAGTAGCCTGAATTTCCAAGTTCAGCCTGCTTGCTATGCGCAGGTTGCTCCGCGCCTGCCACTCACTGTTTTGCCTGCTTTCTGCGCCTCCTGGCTGGACGAATTTGCTGAGCTGCTTGTTTTGACTGACCTGCAGGTCAAAAGAAGGGTTGCCACGATTGTAGAATAAAGTATGCCGGGTGGAGGCATTGACGGCTATCAGGTTGGAATCTGCCAGCGCAAGGTAAAAAGGATTCCAGTTTTGCTCAGCGGTTCGGCGGTTGATCAACATGATAGACTGCAGAGCTATTTTGTCCAGTAAGGGGCGTTTTAGGTTTAGCCTTGCAGGCAAAATCTGAATATTTTGGTTAAAGACGGTCTGATGCACCTGAATGAAATTTCGGCTGAAGCCGGCAACTTTGATGTAGTCTCCCTGGTCTGCAAAAGGGGCGGGTTCCATTTCAAAGAGCTGGATGATGCCATCGTTGTTGTAAAGGGAATCCAACCAAATGTGTGTACCCTGGCCTTTGGCAACTTTGATGTAGGTAAATTCCCGGCTGGCTTCCTGCCCGCTGCCCGTTTCCCAGGTGCTGGTTGACCTGAAAAAACCTTTGCCCAGTGTGAGCCCCAGGATGGTTCTGCCCAATACATTGCTTTCGTCTGCATTTTCATTGACAGCTTCGCTGAAATCCAGTTGTCGGAACATGAAATTCTGTTCCAATTGTATGTTTTTGAAAGATTTAATGCTGGCACTGGCCTGCCATTCGGTGGCTAGGTTGTTGGCAACGAAGTCATTTTGCAATGGACTGTATTCTTTTCTTTGGGAAAAGGAGGTGCGCAATGATATATCTTGTTTCGGATCGCTTTCCAGATAGGCTTCGAAGCGATCGAAAAAGAAACTGCTCTGGAGCAGATCTCCGGTTTGGCTACGCGAATTTTTTTCACGTCGAAACAGCACTCCCAAAGAAATGTTGTTCCAGTGCGGAAACTTTCGGATGATATCCAACGAGGGTTTGAAAAATCGACTGTTGTCCTGGTCGTTTTGGCTGTTTAACAGTTGCCCGGAAGATCGGAATTCCCAGTTTTTTTTGGCGAAAGCCAGCATCCAGTTTTGCCGCAAACCGCTATAACTACTTCCCCTCACAAAGTGTTGCAAGCCAAGTGTTGCCCGAATCGATTCATGATTTTTGAGCGCCAGCTCCAAACCCGCGAGACGTTCGTCTTCAGAAGGGATCTCGCCCGTACCGAGATTGTTGACCAGACTCCAGTTGCGATAGAATTCAGGGTCCCGGAAGGGGTTCAGCGGACTAAAAGTAGCCTGTATGTTTTCAAAGTGAAAATCGGCCATGAGCTTGAGTCCCTCTTTTGTAGGAGAAAGGTCAAGTTGGTGCTGCAGGTCCAACCTGCCTGCCAAACCCTTGTCATCCCGGTCGTCTATGGGTGAAAGACGGTTGGGATCGCGGTTACTCAGGGCTATTTCGGTCTTAATGGATGTCCTGGGAGACAAGTAGTATTCGGCATTAAGTGCCATGACCTGGTGCTTCTCCGGCGCTATGAGAGGAACTACCGGCTCATACCTGCCTTGTGGTTGACAAGTCAGGGGGTCGGGCCCGACCCATCGAAATACAGGTTCATTGGCTAAATTACCGGCGTCAAGAACATAATTGCCATTTCCGGGACCCAGATCCGAAAAGCGCGCCTGGTATCCCTGCGTGTTCGTTTCCGGGGCATACAATAGGATGGTATCGCGATTGCCACAGGCATCTGTGGTGTCTATAAGTTGGTATTGTACCCGTAGAGGGTTGAAATCATTAGGCCCGTCTATGCTCGGAATAATAGCTAGAAGGGGATTATCACCTGCGTTTCTGAGTATATCGCCTACTTCAGAGGTAAGTTGTTCATTTTGATTGAATTGTCGGCTGTCCTGTTGGCCGAGGAGATGAAAGCCCAGGCTGAGTTGATCGCTCTTCCAGTCTGCATCCAGTCCATAGAGGAGTCGGTTGAAATTTTGATCGGTGTATTCGAATTCGACAACAATCCTGCGATCTTTGGTGATAAACTGTTTGCCCGTAAATCGAATTTCACTGAGGTTGTAATCAATGATGTAGTCGGCCTCGGTGCCCCGTACAAGCAATTGGCCATCGAGCCAGACTTTTTCGGTACCTGCAAGGACGATGATGAGCTGTTCTCCCAAATTACCGCTCAGCCGATAGGGTCCTTGATTGCCTTCTTCGGGGGGAATGATGTTTCGGCCAAATTTACTGCGGGAAAGAGCCAGACTGCTGCGGGTTTGCAATTGTCTCTGTTCATTTTTTTCGCTATGCGAAAAACTGACACCCTCGAGTTTTTTGTAATAGTTGATAAAGTGAGCATTCGGTCGGGTCCAGTCAAAATCGCCTGCCGTCAGACTGGTATGGTCCTTGCTCAATTGGATGAAAACTTTGTCAAATTCTCTGAGTTGCTGGGTGTTGCCCTCGGGTTGGAGAGGCAGGTTTTCATCGCTGATGGCGGCCAGGATCTGTACCTCGTTGTTTAGTTTTCCTGAGAGTTGCAGGTTGAAATTGGAATTTAAAACGAGGTCCTGGTTGTTTCCAAAGTTGACGCCTCTGGCGAAACTACCTGAATAGTCCAGGTTCTGGTTGTACAGCAGTCCCGAGGGTTTTTCATAAGGATTAAAGACTTTTTCCTGTGGTTTTCCTGCGGTAGCAGAAAAAAAATCCGATCTCCGGACCAGTGGCTCGGGCAGAAAAGCAGGTTGGAAAAAGCGATAACTGACCAAAATAGGATAAGTATCAGGGGCAGGGGGAATGATCCAATTCAGGGTATCACCTGCCAGGAAAAATTGCTGCCTGTCCAGCTGTTTTCCTTTGGCATCCACTAAGACGAGACTGGAAGGGAAAATAGAAGCGTGAGGCAGAGGGTGCTTGTCTCCTACCGTCGTCAGTGACAACTGATGCAAATTGGTGGATAGGAAAGGTTGAGACCAAAGGCTTGGTGCGAAAGTGAGGAAAACCAGGACTCTGATCCAGCGAAAACCCATAGACTTGCAAACTATTTTTTTAGATGCAATACAGCATCTCAAAGGTATAAAAAAGGGAGCAAGGGAGGATAAGACGATTTTTTGACAAATAAACAGATAACAGGTTGACAAATGTCGCTTTTAATTGTGCTGTTTTTGTGTAATTTTGTGTTGAGGTTGAGATATTTCGCTCAACAAGTAACAAAGAGCTTTGAGAGGCAGTAATGCCGCCCTTTTTTGGGATAAAAACGACCAAGACCGACAAATCATTTTGATCTCATGATCACTCCTGCCCTGGCAAGGTGGGGTGAAAAATTTTTATTATGGAAAGACGATTTACACTCTTTGTTTCACTTCTCCTATTTGTTCCGGGCATTTCATCCCGTCTGTCAGCCCAGAATTCAGGAGGTACCGATACCAACAATTTTCGTACCATTGACGGGACCTACAATAACCGAATAAACCCGAATTGGGGAGCTGCCGGCGATCTGCTGGTAAGGCTGGCGCCGGTAGGTTATGAAGACGGTATATCCATCCCTACAGGAGCCAGATGGCCCAACCCGCGGGATGTGAGCAACATCTTGTTTTCTCAACCCCGACTGATGCCTGACCGCCACCGCTTGAGTGACTACACTTGGGTATTCGGTCAGTTTATTGACCACGACATAGGGTTGACTCCTGATGGCAGTGAAGCACTCAACATTCCTGTGAGAGAGGGAGATGCCTGGATGGATCCTTTCAGAACGGGATCTGTTGTTATTCCGGCTCGACGCAATATCTACGATCCTTCTACCGGAACAGGCCCCAATAATCCTCGCCAGCACCCCAACTTGATTACTGCTTTTATCGACGGATCCGGCGTTTATGGTTCCGACCAGGAAAGAGCCAACTGGCTGAGAAGTTTTGAAGGAGGGAAATTGCGTGTTTCCGAGGGGAATTTACTGCCCTACAACACTACGACAGGCGAATTTGATGCTCCGGTGGATCACAATGCCCCGGAGATGGACAATCCCGTGCGTCTGACAGACAAGGTTTTTGTGGCAGGAGATGCTCGCGCCAATGAAAACCCTCTGCTGACTGCCTTTCATACCCTTTTTGTGCGAGAGCACAACCGCATTTGCGACGAATTGATTGGGCAGCACCCAGACTGGACTGATGAGCAATTGTACCAGCATGCCCGCAAAATGGTAGGGGGAAAGATACAAGCAATCGTGTATGAAGAGTGGTTGCCCACTATGGGCGTTAAGCTCCCTGAGTACAGGAGATACGATTCGAATGTCAACCCACAGTTGATGAATGAATTTACCGCTGCCGCTTTTAGGGTAGGTCACACCATGCTCAATGGCAATTTGCGTATGCTGGACTTGAATGGCAGACCAATGCAAAGTGGAGACCTGGCACTTAGGGATGTGTTTTTCAATCCTGTTTCTCTGGTCACCAATGGCGGATTGGAGCCTTTCCTGCAGGGAATGGCCGCTCAGCGCATGCAAACAATGGACAGCAAAGTAGTTGATGACGTTCGCAACTTCCTTTTCGGCCCTCCGGGTGCAGGTGGTTTGGATTTGGCTGCTATCAATATCAATAGAGGACGAGAAAGAGGTTTACCTGATTACAATACGCTGCGGGAAGCACTGGGTCTTAGAAAGCACGTTTTTTTCGCTCAGGTCAATCCCCACATGGATGTTTTTGCGAGAATGATGGTAGTTTACCAGCAGTTGGACAAGTTGGATCCATGGGTAGGTATGTTGGCTGAGGAGCCTTTGCGAAACTCTATTTTCGGCGAAACTTGGTACAAAATGCTTTCCCGGCAATTTCGGAACCTGAGAGATGGTGACCGTTTTTACTATGAAAATGATCCTGGACTTACCAGAGCAGAAAAAGATGCCATAAAAGCTACCCGCATGCGGGAAATC
>JALQTV010000490.1 GCA_023268675.1 Saprospiraceae bacterium
AAAAATGAGGAAGCCATTGCCTTAGCCGATAGTGCCATTCAAATTATCAGGAATGCATCCCTTCCCGATTCCCTCGTCCTTAAGTTCAACGATATTAAAGTTTCCTATAACCTGGCAACCAACAACCAGGATGAAGTTCTCTCCAATCTGATGGAATCTTATCTCCTGTGCAAAAAGAATAACAATATTCCTTGCACAGCAAAATATGCCCTGGAAATTACAGAACATTACGACTACAACTATCAACCCTTGCTGGCAAAACCCTTTATTGAAGAGGCCGCTTATTTCCAGGATGAACTTCCGGCCTCCCAAAAAGCAGAAACTGCACTGAGGCTTGGCCTTATCCTTTCCAGGGTAGGAAGCAACGTGATGGCTCAGGAACTCATGGAAAAAGCAATAATGTTTTGGGAAAAAAGCGCAGATACCTTAAATCTGGCAAAAGCTTATAACGAGGCAGGCTATAACTTGATTTACCTTCGGCAAACCGACAAAGCGCTGGAATACACCCAAAAAGGATTCGATTTACTAAAGGCTGTCCAGAAAGATGCTGAAGGGTCTACCACCTTCATCAACCTGGCCATCAACTACAGTCAACTCAAACCCGAAAACGGTTATGTTTATTTGAGACAGGCTTTAAAGGCCCGGGAAGCCGCAGGCAATTACATGGGAGCCAATATAGCAAGATATAACCTCGGAAATTATTACCAGAGAAACGGCCAATACGCTCAAGCCACTATCCTTTACGACCAGGTAATGGATTTTTCAAAGAAAAACAAGGTCGCTCAGGGAGTCATATTTGCCAAACAAGGAAAAGCCAATGTTTTATTCGGCAAAGAACAATATGCACGAGCTATCCCACTATACGAAGATTGCGCTGAGTGGAGCCTCAGTACCGGATACCTAAATTATTATCTTTTGAACGCTGAGCCATTGGGAGCCTGCTACATTAAAACCGGCAGATTTGCAGATTGGGAACGAATTAGAAAAAAACAAACTCAATTAAAGTCAGAACTGATCAAAAAAGAACAGTCCACCACACTTGATCACCTGAATGAAGCTCTATCAATCATTGCTACCAATAGAGATAAGGAAGTTTTGCAACAAGCAGCCGCCTCTCTACAAAAGAAATTGAGGTTGAAAAACATCTTTTTATGGTTTCTGATGGGATCAGGCCTCACCGTATTGCTCTTGTTTGCTTATTGGAAAATGGTTTCGAGAGTTAAAGAACGCACAA
>JALQTV010000491.1 GCA_023268675.1 Saprospiraceae bacterium
GTACAACCAGGGCGACAAACTTCTTTTGCTGAGCGGAGCGAAGGTGAATACCTCGGCAAAGGTTGTTTTTGCCAACCATGGCATGGTGGACGCTGAAAAGGGGCTTGATGATTATGCCGGATTGGATGTAAAAGGGAAAATAGTGCTGGTTTTGGCCGGAACGGCGGATAATAGTGATTTTCAGGCCGTATATCGCCTGGCCCGAAGGCAAACCAAGCAGCGCATAGCGGCAGAAAAAGGTGCCCTGGCACTGATAGAGATCTATACCCTGTCTTATCCCTGGGATATTTTTACCAACCTTTTTGGCGGAAGCCGCCCTACCCTGAAAAGCGAGGAGGGAAGTGCCGGTGGAACGGATCTGGTCTATGGATGGTTGTATGAAGCAGATAAAGCCAATATCAACAAACTTAGCAATATCAAAGACAAAAAAGCTTCTTTTGCTTCCGGCGGAGCTTCGGTAAAAGATGTGCCGGCTCAGAATGTGATCGGTTGGGTAGAAGGAACAGACCCCGAATTGAAAGACGAATTTGTGGTGCTTACCGCTCACTACGACCACGTGGGTACAGGCAAAAGCAACGACCCGGAAAGCCGCGACACCATTTTTAACGGAGCACGGGACAATGGACTGGGTACTGTTTCCGTTTTGGCAGCAGCCAAAGCATTGGTAGAGGCGCCGACAAAACGATCCGTTATCTTAGTCGCACTTACCGGCGAAGAAATAGGACTTTTGGGAGCCAGGTATTATACCGACCATCCGGTAGTCCCGCTGGAAAAAACCATTTTCAACCTCAATTCCGACAATGCAGGCTATAACGACGCTAGCTTGATCTCCATCATCGGTTATGGCCGTACCGGAACAGACCAGCAGGTCAAAAACGGGATAGAAGCAGTCGGATTGAAAGTTTTTCCGGACCCTGCACCCGAACAAGGGCTGTTTGATCGTTCAGATAATGTGCAATTTGCTTCCAAAGGCGTGCCCTGTATCACTTTCAGCGGTGGATTCCGGGACTTCGACGAGGAAATCGCCCAATATTACCACCAGGTGACGGACGAAGCTTCCAGCCTGGATTTTGGCTACGTTTTGAAATATTGTCAGTCTTACACGCACGTAGCTCGCTGGATCGCCAACATGGAAGGACGTCCAACCTGGGTGGCCGGCGACAAATACGAAGAAGCTGGCAAGGCCTTGTATAAAAACTAAAAATCACAAAGGATGACAATCCGCAGTAT
>JALQTV010000492.1 GCA_023268675.1 Saprospiraceae bacterium
AAAAATCTGACGGGTTTATATCCCTCTCTGGCTCGCTCCATCGCTTCTTCCATTTGTTCTTCATTGAGTCCCATGTTCTCCATCATGTTTCTGGAATACTCCAGAGCTCCATCTATAAATGAAGGGTCGATGAAATTAATGTATATCATTTGGAAAAGAGAACTCATAACGCCCATGATCAATGCTGTATAAAATGCTACGCTGAAAGCGCGCTTGAACGTAATATACCCTCTGAGATCCTCTTCTCTGTGCTTTTTAACGGCTGCTACAAGAAAACCTGCATAAATACTAAGGCTAAGTACCATCCCAAGCAGTACCATCCCCAAACCGGACCCCGGGTTGCTCAGGCCAAGCAAATTGCTCATAATGCCATAGATGATGCTGACAAGCCCACCTAAAACGCCATAACGAATAATGATATCCTGGGGAGTTTTGGTTTCTGCGATTTCCATAAGAATAAATTTATTGAATGAAATAATTCATTAGTTAAAGATTTGTGGTCACTTATGCAAGTTTCAGTCTGTATTTACATGAGTCTCTTTCCCGAAAAATGTTGCCAGCACCTTGCCTTTCAAAGGTTTGCCAAACAAGGGGCTGTTTTTACTACGCGACCGTATTTGGCTGCGCGTTAGTTGCCAGGCCTTTTCAGGGTCAAAGATAGTGAAGTTGGCGGGAACGCCTGCATCAATTTCCGGCACGGGAATTCCCAGTATCTTTCTTGGTCCTGCACTGAATTTTTCTATCAAAAGTCGAAGTTCCAATTTTTCTCCCAAAACTGTATTGGCCAGCGCAAAGGCTGTCTCCAGACCTATTGCACCGAACGCGGCATAAGGAAATTCTTTCATCTTGAGGTCCTCCTCTAAGGGCAAGTGGCCGGACAAGATACAATCCACCGTACCATCCAAGAGCCCGGCGATCAGAGCCTCCCTGTCCTCTGCTGTTCTGAGAGGAGGTTGTACTTTCAGGTTGCTGTCAAAAGTTGTAAGCTCTGCGGCTTCAAAAGCAAGGTTCAATACCGGTACAGCGCTGAATACTTCCAGACCTTCCGACCTCGCCTGGCGGATAAGTTGTACCGCTCCCCGGGTTGACACTCCCGAAACGAACAAACGCGAACCTGTATATTCGGTCAGGCGCAAATCCCTGTACAACATCAGTTCTTCCGAAAGAGCCGGGATTCCGGGCAATCCCATCAGCGTGCTTTCCACTCCTTCATGA
>JALQTV010000493.1 GCA_023268675.1 Saprospiraceae bacterium
GAGATATTATCCACCAATTAAGTGATAATCCTAAGTGGGTAGTACATAAGTTTCCAATTGCTGAAAAGTTTCCTTGTGAAAAAGAAGACTTTGTTGGTAACTGGGAAGATCGTTTTCCGTATGAAGCCGTTCTGGAAAAGTACGAAATGTACAAGGCTGCTGGTAAAGCTCAAGATTTTTTCCAAGAATATATGCTGGAAATTACTGACTTAACTACCTTGTTAGTTGATGAGGAAGATATTCAATGGTATGATCCTTCTATTATTCGCAAGAATAAAGAGCAATATAACTTTTATATTTCTACAGACTTTGCTACTAGTACCAAGAAGTCCGCTGACTTTTCTACCATAGGAGTCTGGGCCGTGTCAAGTAATAATGACTGGTTATTAGTAGATGGTCAATGTATTCGTCAAACCATGCAAGAAAATATTGATGACTTGTTTAAGTATGTTCTTAAATGGAAACCACTTAGTGTAGGTATTGAAAACTCTGGACAACAAGGTGGATTTATTTCTATCATGCAAGAGATGATGATGAAACGTAACGTTTGGTTTACTTTTGCTAAAAAACCGGGAAGCAAAGATGTTGGTATTCGTCCTATTAAAGATAAAGTTCACAGATTTGTTACGGGTGTACAACCAAAGTTTAAACAAAATAAAATATGGTTACCAAAACCTGAGTTAGCTAGTTTAATATCTCCACGGTTGTTAACACTAATTGAAGAGTTAACCCATGAGTTAAGTAGGTTTACTATGGCTGGTGGCGTGAAATCTTTAGCACATGATGATGCTATTGACTTGTTAAACCAGTTATCCGAAATGGAAATCTATACTCCTTCGGGTGAGGCAGATTTAAGTATTACTGAAGTTACAAGTGATGGTCTTATTTGGGAATCTATGTTAGATGATGAGGATGATTTTTCTCAGAATTTAAATACTGTATTTTAAGTTGACTTTATAGCTAAAAACTATTATAATTATTAAATAGCCCTGCTGTTTTAAAGCCAGGCATTTACAGGAAATAATATGACATTACAAGAAATAGTGGATGCCGCACGTTACAGCGAACTTCATGGTGTGGCTATGAAAGATAATAACGCAGCAATAATTACCTTTATTAACTTAGGAATGCTGGAGTTGTATAAACGCTTCCCTTTAAAAATAAAAGAGTATGTAGTAGCAGTATCTACTAGCAACTTTTTTGGCAAATTG
>JALQTV010000494.1 GCA_023268675.1 Saprospiraceae bacterium
CGGAATATCCATAAAAAGCCCACATGAGTTCCATGCCTGAGAGTTCGGATACGGGCTTATGAATATCCATTTCCCTCCCGATGCCAAATTGCCAGTATTTTCCAATTCCATAGGCCAACATAGAAAGGGCTACGGCAAAAACCATAGCCCATTCTATGAGGGCTTTCCACGTTTGTCTGGATGATAGAAAGGTAGAAAGCTTCATTTTTACAAGTTATAAAGGCTTCCTTTTGACAATTGCACAGTGCCGCCACTTACTTCTATAGAAAGCTTGTCAAAGTCAGCAGTCGGAAAGAAGATTTCGGTGAGGTTACTCAGCCCGTCATCGGCAAATAGTTCTGCAGAGGCACGGTCAAAGTAGAGGTGCAGTCGGAGTTTGCGATCTTGGGTTTGCCGAGGAGCCAGCGTAACTTTGGCTGCAAATTCTGGTGAAAAAGCGGTTTTGCCGGCCTGTGTGCGGTCGCTGAAAAAGGCATTTTTTGCTGCATCGAACCCAATAAGGTAGGTTTCGCCCAGTTCATTGCTTCTTCGGATTTGAATGAGCGGTTGAGAGGCACCTGCCTCCGGCAATTCGAGTTCGAGCACCATTTCAACCAGCTTTCCTTTCCCACCAAGTTTAGCACTGAGGTCCAGACTATCGGGTAGGGGTTGAGCCTTTAGGGTGATTTCCTTTTCCCGAAGGGAAGACAGTTCTGCTACGGCTTGTCCTTTTAGCGAAAGTCCCTGATCGGTAGCTTCCAGAGCAAGTGAGCGAGGCAGTGTCATGGCGCTTCGCCAGTTGCCTGTAGGCACCACTTGTGCATATTCCCAATTGCTCATCCAGCCCATAAAGAGGGTTCTTCCGTCCGATTCAGGGATATTGGACCAGGTAACTCCGGCATAGTTGTCTTTGCCATAATCCAGCCAGGCTGTTCTTTCCGGATTGTCGGGCGCGAAAGTCTTTCCGTCGAAATCGCCAATGAAGTATTGGGTAGCGGAGCCACCATTGGGGCCTCCGGGATTGATGCTGACCAATAATACCCACTTTTGTTCATTTCCGGAGGGATTGGGTAGGGGGAAAAGATCCGGGCATTCCCATACCCCTCCATGGGCGCCCACCCCTTGACCGAAGGTCGAACTAAGTTCCCAATCAATTAGGTTAGATGAACGAAAGAGTTGAAGGTGATCGCCAGCCACTAGGCTCATAATCCATGATGACGATGCTTC
>JALQTV010000495.1 GCA_023268675.1 Saprospiraceae bacterium
AATTCTGGAGCTGTTAATAATAAAGCGTTTAGGTTTGCTGTAATTTGATTTTTTTGTAAAGTTGTCATTTTTGATTGATTTTGATTATTAAAAAATTAATGTTTGTTTCTAATTATAAAGCAAATATATAACGACTTTCTTAAACCTCCAAACTTTTTTTAAATTATTTTAAAAATAAATGTAATTAAATAAAAAAAGCCCCTGTTTAAAGGAGCTTAGAAACAAACAATTATTTATAACAATCAAAACGTAACGCCTCAAGGTTGAGGTCTTATGTAGGTTTCAACGCTCAAATTTAGCGACTTTTTCTCGATATTTCAAGAACTCAATAAAACTATCTACATAAATTAAAGCCGTGCGATTACCTGGAGGCTTAATCCCCGCAACCGCTCCGACAAAATAGGCGTATCCTATTTGACTGCTATTTAATCCGCACTCAGGAAACATTCTCGTCAAGTTTAACGGAGTTGCTAATTCTTTACTTTTGCTCATTTTTACAAGTTTTTAGATTTTTTAATTTGCTGTTTATCATTACCAATTTTTATAATTTCCTCAGCGTCTGCGACGACTTTAATATTGCTCGTCATTCTTGAAATAGCCGAGATTAAACGGTCATCGTTTTGCGAGGGTTGTATAGGATTTTGAAACGCTGCTCCAGTTATTCTGTTATTTTCGAGGGCTGCAAATAATCCAGGGTTTGCCATTACTTGCGAGCGAGGAGCGACGTATTCTCCCTCGTGCAATCTATAAAGCCCCGTTGTTCGTTGCCCTGTTTCGTCAATTACGCCCCCTCGACCTGTAAAACCTCCCGCTGCCATTGGTGGAGCTTGGCTTAATATTGTCGCTAATTGTGCAGCTCCTTGAGCCGCTGTAAAAGCAGCCGCAATTTGGGCCCTAATTACTGAAGTTGGGTCGCCTGGTAGGAGTTGAGAATTATAAGCCTTGCGAGCCGCTTGTATTGTGTTAATTATTACATCGGTTGCCGCAAATGCTTTATTAACTTGGAACTGCTTTCGCTGTAATTCTAATTGCCGCTCCTCGTTGCCCTCCGCTGCCCTGATTAATGCTGAAAACAAACCGTCGGAGATATTCCGTAAAGCTGCAGCCGTTGCCCTTGCGTTCTCAATTTTTTTATCCTTTGCCGCCTCGTCATCCTCTTTTATCTTTTCGTTCTTTTCCTTGTTTAGCTCAACC
>JALQTV010000496.1 GCA_023268675.1 Saprospiraceae bacterium
CCCTACAAGGTGAATGAAGACGGACGCATTGATGGTGGAAAGACGGCTGTTTGGGCTGAAGATTTGATAAGGGATATTCAGGTAAGGGATTGCAGCGAACCGATTCGCTATTCCCTTCACCCCGTCAGAGCGCCATCGGATCCCGGTGGGATGAGTCTGCTGGATTCTATTGAAACATTGGTGGTACGAGGAACACAAAAACTTAGTGCCTTGTTGGATCCAACGCAGGAAAGCCTTGTGCTTACCTGTGACGACAAAGGAAGCACCATTCCGACAATCATTGTGGTCTGGGATGCTGCTGGAAACGGGGGTTTTTGTGTGAGCTATCTGGAGGTGCAAGACAATAGTTTGATTTGTGGCCCTGGTGGGGAGGCTTCCATTGCGGGTCTGATTGCCACCGAAAGCAGGCGCCCTTTGGAAAATGTTGTGATAAGCCTTAGTGGTGCTAAGCATCGGGAAGAAGTGACAGATTTTGCCGGAATTTTTCGGTTCTCCGGCCTTTATGCAGGAAGAGATTATACCCTTCAGCCCGTTTTGGATGAAGAGGCGGTTAAAGGAGTGACGACGCTGGATCTGATCAACATAGGCAAGCATATCCTTAACATCCGGTTGCTGGACAGTCCCTACAAAATGATTGCCGCTGATGTTGACAACAATCGATCTATCACAAGCCTGGATCTCATTCATTTGAGACGCCTGATTTTGGGGATAGACCGCTCCCTGACCCAAAATACTTCCTGGCGTTTTGTGGATGCGGCTTATCAATTTCCCGATCCTGCCAATCCCTGGGTCGCTGATTTTCCTGAAATCATCCATTTCAACAACCTGGAAGAGAGCCGGTCTGAGGGAGATTTTATTGCGATCAAAATTGGTGATGTGACACTAGATGCAGGAAGCAAAGTCAACCTGGCCGGGGCAGGGCAAAACTTAGCAGGATATTCCGGTAAAGGGCTGCGGGAAAATACCCATATTATTCTGGATCAAAACCAACCCAATCCATTCTTTTGGGACACGAACATAGGGTTTGAGTTGGCGGAACCGTCGGTGGTAATACTTTCAATAAGAGACCCGGCATGCGTTCGTCGTAGTGATCTATTCCATTGAGGCTCTCTGGCACTTTGGTCTTTTTAACAAAAGCTTGAGTGAGGTCGAGCTTGGGCATCACATCTCCGGCAACACAGTAACGGAGAAT
>JALQTV010000497.1 GCA_023268675.1 Saprospiraceae bacterium
CTTATTAGGCTTTTTGTTCTTAATAGGAATACTGTTAGAAGCAACTAAAGTAGGCGAAACTCTGTACGTTTTAGGAGCTTTATGGTTTTTAGGATCTAGAGTGTGTAGTAAGCTTTGAGCTAATAAGTCTAAATAACTAGGCGAACCTTTTGAGGTTAGTAATTTGCTACCTAAAGTAGGCGACTTTCTCATTATACTAACTAAATCTGCTTCGCTACTAGTAAATACGCTACGTAGCTCATTAACTATCGGCAAGCTAGTACTGCCCGAGGTTAAGTTATCATAACTTAACTGTATCTCGACCAAGTACTTGTTGTGCGACTTTACATACTTGGCGTATATTTTTTGGTTTATAGCGTTAGGTAAATTTGCTGAAGCTAGGTCGTCCTTTTGCAGCTTTTCTATATACTTATCTAAAACACCTGTTAACAGCTCACGTTGTTCTCTATCAAACTCTTGTGCTTCTTGTAAGGATTCCCGAACAGCTTTTGCACTATTTGTGGCAATCGATACAACGTGTCCCTTGTGTAGAAAACTACCAAATCCAAAGTTCTTTTTAGAAACGGCATCGTCTAAAGTTTTCTGCTCTTCTCTAGTAAGCGGCGAATTAGGGTCGATTGCGGTTGGTTGCCCAAACGCTGTAATAGTACGCTTTCTCTTAGATAGTATTTCGCGCTTCTTTTCAGCTATGTATTTATCTTGTGCGGCTTGATACGCTTCCTGCACACCATCTAGTTCATCAAAAACAGTGCGCACATATTTAGTAATCGTATCAAAACCAATATTCTCAAATACAAGGCCGCTAGATCTACCTATTCTAGCAGCTACACTAGGGTAGTCTCTATTTGCCATCTTTGCAATATTGCGTAGTATGGTTTTGGCTTTTGCGTTAGTAAGCTTTCTATTAGTTACAGACTTATACATATTTTTAATTTGCTGTGTACTAATAGCGAAATCTGTTTTTTCTGCTCGCTGCTCTCTGGTACGAATTTGTTCAACGGTTGTAGTTAACAAGTTACTTTCTAACTTGCCCAGCCAGTCTTTAAATATCTGACTTTGTACTAACGCGCTGAATTCGTTTATACTCATAAATAGTCCGCTTTATAAAAATCTAATACTGTACGAATATTTGTTGGTAAGCTGCTTGCTGTAACATACTCAAC
>JALQTV010000498.1 GCA_023268675.1 Saprospiraceae bacterium
CCACCTGCTTGATAAATGGTAATTTCGGGGCAAGATTGGCTTTCACAGTCTTGCCCCGTTTTTTATTTAATGCTAAACTGAATTGACTTATGTCTTCTGAAAAAGGATTGTCTGTTTATGATGAAAGTAGCATCAAGGGAGCTGAAGGTTTGAAATTTGGCATTGTAGTGGCGGATTGGAATCCACAAATCACCCACACGCTTTTCGAAGGTGCAAAGACGACACTGTCCCGACATGGTGTGGCTGAAGAAGATATCGTAATCACTCAGGTGCCGGGGACTTTTGAGTTGCCAATGGGTGCCAAACTTTTGTTGGGCAACAAAAAACTGGATGCGGTTATATGTCTGGGTTGCGTGATTAAGGGAGATACAGATCACGATGTGTACATCAATCAGGCAGTTGCAGCAGGCCTGACGCAACTTGGTTTGTTGTCAAACACCCCCTGTATTTTCGGAGTCCTGACTACCAATAACGAACAACAAGCCATTGACCGGGCAGGGGGCAAGTACGGAAATAAGGGTGTGGAGGCAGCGGTAACGGCGCTACGGATGGCGCTGTTGAAAAAATCTTTGTCTGTTAAACCTGGAAAAATAGGCTACTGATGAAACTTCATGTGATCGAAACCGGCTACTTGAAACTGGATGGAGGTTCTATGTTTGGGATAGTTCCCAAAACCATGTGGGAGCGCATGGAACCTGCCGATGAGAAAAATAAGTGTACCTGGGCAATGAGGTGCCTGTTGGTCGAACATGGCGATAGAAAAATTTTAATTGATACGGGAATAGGGGACAAACAGGATGATTACTTCCGGGCTATATTCGAACCTCATGGGCCTTATACTTTATTTTCCTCCCTTCGGGAAAAAGGTTTTTCCCCGGAAGACATTACCGATGTATTCCTTACTCACCTTCACTTTGATCATGTGGGTGGGGCAGTTGTTAGGAATGAAAACAACCAATTGGTTCCGGCTTTCCCCAATGCCAGGTACTGGACCAATAAGGTTCACTTGGACTGGGCCCTGGACCCAAACCCCAGAGAAAAGGCCTCCTTCCTGAAGGAGAACATCGTGCCGTTGCAGGAAGCCGGAGTGCTGGAATTTTTAGCAGTAAGTGAGGAGGATCAGGAATGGGTGCCGGGAATCAAGATTAGATTTGTTTATGGCC
>JALQTV010000499.1 GCA_023268675.1 Saprospiraceae bacterium
TGCTCCCGGCCAAATACAGCCCAGGGGCTGAAACATTCCTATGAAATATAAATTCCTGTATTTTGAGTGCAGCATTTTCAAATACAGAGGTACTTTCCCTTCGCTATAGTCGATAAAGTCTTTGTCAAAAAAAGGGTGGGAGAGGATGTAGCCGGTGCAGGCAATGATCACATCGAATGTTTCTGCTCTACCATCTTTAAAGTGCACAGTTTTTCCATCAATGTATTCGATATCAGGATAAGGGTAAACTTTACCATGCCTGATTTTATAAAGCAATTCACTGTTGATCGTAGGGTGCGTTGCACCAAAGGCATGGTCTTCCTCTGGCAGCCCATAAGCGGAATTTTTTCCAATGAGCAGATTGAGGAGAAAGGAATTCATCTTGCTACGCCATTTCACAGGAAGCCAGGAGAATCTTTGGGCCACAATATCTGCAGGTTTTCCAAAAATAAACTTGGGTACTATCCGATAGCCCCGGCGCATACTTATGCCTGTTTTTTGACTGACACGACTAGTTTCTACGGCTACATCGCAGGCGGAGTTTCCCCCTCCGATTACCAGCACACGCTGCCCTTGAAAAGGCGCTGCTTTTTTGAATTGGTGGCTGTGAAGAAAGGTTCCTCCGAAATCAGTAGCATAAGAGGGAATTCTTGGTTTCCAATGGTGGCCATTACACACGACAAGGTGAGTAAAGCTTTCCTGGTATTCTTGGCCATTTTTCTCAAGTGTTAGCACCCATTCAACCGGTCCTTTTCGCTCGCAGTGTTTTACCAGGGTATTAAACTGTATATGAGCGTAAAGATCGAATTTTTTGCCGTAGGCTTGAAAATAACGTCTTAGCTCGTCATGAGAAGGGTAGTCAGCTACACTTTGGCCAAATTCATCAAAAGTGAAATCTTCGTATTGAGATAGTGTTTTGGAACTGATGATGTGGGTGGTTTCAAATACACTGGAGTGGCTCTCGTTTTCGCTATAGATCCAATTGCCTCCAATTTCATGGTTGATGTCAAATGCTTTTGCAGAAACACCCTTGTTCAACAGGTTTTTTAAGGCTGTTATACCTGATGGCCCGGCACCAATTACCGCTACCTTTTTAGACTTTGTTTCCATCGTTTAGGTTTTTTTCGCTTGGTT
>JALQTV010000049.1 GCA_023268675.1 Saprospiraceae bacterium
CACCGCATCGCCTGACTTTTCAATGGAGGTGGAGGTTCCTATAGCCGGTCGGTACAGGGTCACTCTGGAAGCCACCAATGATTCAGATACGACTATAGTCCTTTGGTTGGAAGACTACATCGACAATAAGGATAACAGAACCTATGATGTTACAGGCCCCATGAACTTGCCCCCCGCTTCCGGCCTGGTAAAACTGGAAAAAGACGGTACCCCGCTCAACAAGGGACTGCACAAGATGCGATTGCATGTGGAAGGAGGAAATCCCACTCTTGGGAAGCTCACTTTTACCCTTTTGAGAGAACATCAGTTGACTCCCGACACCCTCATTCAGGAAACTTCCGGAGAGGAATGGGTGATTGCCTGGGCAGACGAGTTTGACGGTTCTGGACCTGTGGATACCTCCAAATGGACTTACGACATTGGAAACTGGGGTTGGGGCAACAAAGAATTGCAATATTATACCGTAGGGCGGCAAGAAAACGCCCGACTGGAAGATGGAAACCTGATCATCGAAGCCAGGAAGAACGACATGGGGCAAGACTGGACTTCCGCGAGGCTTACTACCCGCGGCAAAGTTACTTTTGTATATGGTAAGATGGAAATTCGTGCGAAAGTGCCTCCCGGAAGGGGATCCTGGGCAGCAGGTTGGACCCTGGGCGATGCTTATGTGGACGAATTGTCCTGGCCTTATTGCGGAGAGATAGACATCCTGGAAAGCGTAGGGTATGAGATGGACGACGAAACCGGCAATGGTGAAGCTCATGCCACGATCCACTGTGGTGCTTATTACTTCAAATTGGGCAATCAGCCAACCAGTACCATTCCGGTAGAGCGCATGTACCAGGATTTTCACACCTATGTCGTCGAATGGACGCCTGAAGGTATCAAGGCTTTTGTGGATGGTCAATTGTATTTCGAATATGCAGATACTTCAACTGATTTGTCCTGGCCCTACGATCAGCCTCAAAACCTTATCCTGAACCTGGCCATGGGCGGTGGCTGGGGAGGTGCGATGGACATGGATGAAAGTTTGGAGTCACAGCAATTTATTGTCGATTATGTAAGGGTTTATGCTCGACCCTAATAAAGAAAAAACCCGTAATAAAGCATTGATTCATGATGATTGTCGGAAAAGAAATAGCGAAAACAGATCGCCGTCAGCCTTCGGGTGAATGGGTAAAGATAGGGGTTGAATGGTACTACAAAATCCGGGATGCCCAGTTGATGCCCGATTTTTTTATGGGGATTGTAAGTGCTTCCAACCACTGGATGTTCATTGGCAGTAATGGAGGCCTGACGGCAGGCCGTAAAAACCCGGATCATGCACTTTTTCCTTACTATACTTCCGATAAAATCCTGGAAAATGCACACAATACAGGGTCATTTACCGCAATTCGGGTGGAAGAAGAAGGACAAACGCTGCTTTGGGAACCTTTTTCTCCACTACACAGACTGCTTTATCCAACTACCATCAATCTTTATAAAAACATTCCCGGAAATAAGTTGGTGTTCGAGGCTGTAAATCATCATTTGAATCTTGCTTTTAGCTATTCCTGGACCAGCTCGAGGAGGTATGGCTTCGTCAGGGAGGCCAGATTGGAAAATACTGGTTCTCAAACCAGGGAGATGACCATTCTGGATGGCGTTCAGAATGTCTTACCCTCGGGCCTGACAGAGGCACTGCAAAATTCTCGTAGTAACCTGGTGGATGCCTACAAGAAGCAGGAGCGGGTGTCTGGAACCAATCTTGGTATTTTCAGACTCAGTTCGATCATCATAGACCGACCCATGCCCGCTGAGGCGCTTTCCTGCAATGTTTTTTATACTACCTTGACAACAGGTTCCAAATTGCTGTTGTCTCCTTTGCAAATAGACAAGTTTCGCGCCGGATTGCCCCTGGTAGAGGAAGCGGCTGTAAAGGGGGAAAAAGGGGCTTTTTTGCTGGAACTGGAGGCAATAATGGCATCCGGTGAGCATCGCGAATGGTTGTTGGCCGGTGATGTAGATCTTGACCATGCGGCTCTCGCCGCGCTTTTGGAGGAATTAAAAGATCCGGAAAAATTGACAGCTGCCATTCGCGCTGATGTGGATATGGAAACTGACAACCTAAACCGAATCGTAGGAGCAGGTGACGGTTTGCAGCTCGGTGCTGACAAAAAGAATACCGGGAGGCATTATGGCAATGTGTTGTTCAATTTGATGCGAGGGGGACTATTCGATGACCAATATTTTATCCCGGCTTCAGATTTCAGCACTTACATCCAGCGCAGCAATCGTGGGGTATTTGAAGCAGCCTCCAAGTTTTTATCGGCCTTGCCGGCTAAAATTCATCTTCGCGATTTGCTGGAGTTTGTCAGACATACCGGCAACAAGGATTTGGAGCGGCTGACATTGGATTATTTGCCCCTCTATTTCAGTAGAAGACACGGGGACCCAAGCAGGCCCTGGAACAGGTTTTCGATTGCCATTGCAGAGGAAGATACAGCTTCCCGTATTCATTATGAGGGCAATTGGAGGGATATTTTCCAAAACTGGGAAGCCTTGCTTTTTTCTTATCCCGGTTTCATTCAGAATGTGTTGTCCCGCTTTGTCAATGCTTCTACCATTGATGGCTATAATCCTTATAAAATTGGTAGTTTTGGCATTGATTGGGAGCGAACAGACCCTGAGGATCCCTGGTCATTCATCGGGTATTGGGGGGATCATCAGATCATTTATCTTTTGAAAATCCTGGAAGAAGCGGCTAATTTCCAATCCCGTGCATTGCAGCGCATGCTCAACGATCGCCTTTTTGTTTTTGCCGATGTACCCTACAGGATCCGGAGTTACGAGGAGATCGTACAACAGCCCAAAGAAACCATAGATTACGACCCTGAATTGGAAAGAGAGATTCAGGAAAGGGTGAGACGCCTGGGGACAGATGGCAAGCTTGTTTTTTTGCCGACAGGCGAAATCTACCGGGTCAGCTTTGCAGAAAAACTGCTTCTGACTTTACTTACCAAAATGAGCAATTTTGTTCCTGACGGAGGGATCTGGCTAAACACCCAGCGCCCCGAGTGGAACGATGCCAACAACGCTCTGGTGGGTAATGGCCTTTCCATGGTGACCCTGTATTACATGCACCGCTATGTGCAGTTTTTATCCAATTTGGTGGAAGCGGCTAAAGACGAAACTTTTGAAGTCAGCGCTGACTTAATGGCTTTCTTCAGTGGAATAACAGAAGTGTTGGAAGTACACGCTTCCCGCTTGCACAATGGCTTGAGTCCGGCAGAAAGGAAAGTTGTGACAGACGAATTAGGCCAGGTGGGTGCTGCTTACAGAAGCAGGGTGTACAATCGAACTTCCAACCCTCGTTTTGAGCACTTGTCGAAAGAAGCATTGCTGGATTTTTGTGCGTCAGCACTAAACTGGTTCAGCGCCTCCATAGAAAACAACCGTCGCTCTGATGGTTTGTACCATGCCTATAACCTGATGACTTATGCTCAAACAGGGATAGAAATCAGTTATTTGTACGAAATGCTGGAAGGGCAGGTGGCAGTACTCAGTTCCGGGTTTTTGGAAGCCTCAGAAGCAGATAAGGTGTTGACAGCAATGCGGGGAGGTCCTCTTTATCGGGCAGATCAGCATAGTTATTTGCTTTATCCCGACAGAGCCTTGCCCGATTTTTTGAGTATGAACTGTATCCCGGAGGAACAAGTCCGGAACTCCGATCTGCTGACTGAATTACTGGACTCCGGAGATAAGCGACTGGTGGTCAGAGATGTAACTGGGGTGTGTCATTTCAATGCCCGATTCAAAAATGGAGAAGATCTGTTGCTTGCGTTGAAAGAGTTGTCTCATGGACCCTATGCTGTTCTCGTAGAGAGAGATAGGGAGAAGGTATTGGATTTGTTTGAGTCGCTTTTTCACCACCATGCTTTTACCGGTCGCTCTGGCACTTTCTTTGGCTATGAAGGGCTGGGAAGTATCTACTGGCACATGGTATCCAAGTTGTTGCTGGCCGTACAGGAGGTTTATTTTGCTGCTGTCGCAAAAAAAGAAGCTTCAAAACTCAGGCAGGCATTGGCAGCACATTATTACGATGTAAGGGCCGGATTGGGCTGGGAGAAAGATCCGCTGGAATACGGCGCCTTTCCTATGGATCCTTATTCTCACACTCCGGCGCAAAGAGGAGCTCAGCAGCCAGGTATGACCGGCCAGGTAAAAGAGGATGTCCTGGTGCGACTGGGGGAAATAGGTGTTCATATAGCCAACTCCCGTCTGCACTTCAGACCCTGGTTGTTTAGAAGTTCGGAATTACTTAATGAAGAAGCTGTATTTACCTGGTATGATCTTGATGACAACAAGCGGTCACTGGTTCTCCAAAAAGGAAGCTTTGCCTTCACGTATTGTCAGGTACCAGTAATTTACCTGTCGGCATCAAAAAATGAAATACTGGTATTGCGAAAAGATGGCAGCAGGGAACGGTTGGAAGGGTTGGATGCGGGGGATAAGGTAAGTTTGGAACTTTTCGAGCGCAGTGGAACCATTGACCAACTTCACGTAAGCATAAACTTTGAAGACTGGCACTAAATTGCTCAGGAAGGCTGTTTTTTGTCTATAGCGTCTCTTATCTTGGAGGCGCTTTCGTAGTCTTCTTTTTCCAATACCTGTTGGAGCAGGGCATGCAATTCTTCCAGTGTATAATCGGAGAGCTGGCCTCTTTTGTTGGTGAACGACTTGCTGGCAGGGACTTGTACAACGGCAGCTTTGGAAAGTACTTCTTCTGTCGCATAAATCGGGCATCCAAAGCGGACTGCCATGGCAACGGCGTCTGAGGATCGGGCATCCAGCTCAAGCAGGCTCCCATCTGATTTTTTGCAAATCATTTTAGCGTGAAAGACTTTGTCTTGCATGTCGGAAATTAAAATTTCCGAAAGGGCCGCACCGCAAGATTCCAGCGCAGTTTTGAACAAATCGTGTGTCAAAGGTCTTGCCGGTTGCATTTTTTCAAGCGATATGGCAATGGCTTGTGCTTCGAAAATGCCTATGATGATAGGCAGTCTTCGTGGGCCGCGTGCTTCTTCCAGAATGAGGGCAAAGTTGCCTTTACTGGATTCGCTGTTGGCCAATGCGATGATATTCATTTCAACTTTCTGCATTCAATTCTTTGTCCATTTGTATAAAATTAAGCATTTCGGACAAATCGTCAAAAGGGGCGATGACATGATTTTCGTGAGATAGTTTGAATAAGTTTGGGTTTTCTATTTCGATGCAGTAGCCGTCTTCCAGAAAAAGGTACTTTTCCCTGTGACTGATACAGACCAGTCCGGCTTCTTGAATTTTATCGAGGATTTGTTGCATAGGGTTCATCAGGCAGAGAGGATATTTTCATAAACAACCAGACACCCATATCCAATGCAAAGCAGAGAGGATACAGCTGTGAGGGCCTGTTGCAATGCGGGTTTGTCCGCCATGCGTTTGCTGAAAGGAAGGCTGAACAGTCCCGCTGCCAGCAACATGCCTGCTACAGAGCCAAGTCCAAAGATAAGCAGGTAAATCATGCTATCCCAGTTGCCCTTGATTTCACTCATTACCAGCAGTACCATTGCACCGCTTCCGGCAAGGCCGTGAATCAGTCCTACTCCATAGGCAAGACCATGCCCCTCCTGGTGGTAGTGAGGTTTGCTATCGGCTGCCTTTTCGCCAAAAAGGCGATAAAACCGGAAAGCTCCCAGTCCGATTAGCATGAATCCCACCAAGGCTTCCAGGTATCCGAAATAACCGTTGAGGAAGGTCGCTTTGCCTACGATGATGAGCAGGCCTATGGCGAAGATAGTCGAACTGTGTCCCAGTCCCCAGTATATGCCATCTTTGATGGCATGAATCAAGCGGTCTCTTTTTGTGACAATATTGCTTACAGCGACCAGATGGTCGGCTTCAAAGGCGTGGCTAAAGCCTACTACGGCTGCGAATAAAAGGGGGAATGCAGTTTCCATGTTGTCAGAAATTTAGGTGGTTGATCACAATTCTGTGGTTGCCGGTGTCCGCGGCTACCAGGATGTTGTTTTCGGTACAGATCTGGAAGGGCCAGTAAAGGCTGCCTTCAGTAGTCCAGATCGTATTTTTGTTTTCGCTGCCGGTGTTAAAATTATCCTGTCCCAGCAGGTTGATTGCTTCGGCATTGTTTTGCTCAGGCAGGGTATCGAACCAGAGGATGCGGCTGTTGCCGCTATCGGCTACCCACAGGCCGTCCTTATAAAAGCAACTGTCATAGCACCAGTTGAGCGTGTTTGCTTTGGGAAACCAATTGAACTGATTTTGACCATTGCCTTCGAAATTTGCCTGTCCGATAATGACATCGGCTTTTTGTCCTGCTGCTGTTTTCCAGTCTTTCCAAAGCAAAACTCTGTAATACTGGGTGTCTGTCACGACCATGGCTCCTCCCGTGCTTATTTTGACCGAATAGGGCCAGATGGGATCGGTGTGATCGTAGTCCCGTTCTTCAAAATCAGGTTTTCCAATTACCTCGTCCGCAGCAGTAAAGTTGTTTTGCGGTATCTCTTTGAAAAAGAGGATTCTCCGGTTGCCGGTATCTGCAACCCAGAGTCGGGTGCCATCGGAGTACACGCCATAGGGCCAGTTGAGTGATCGCTCATTTGGAGGATTGCCGATGCCTTTGACGTTGGGTTGGTTGCTGGCAAAATCAGGTTGACCCAGTACTACATCGGCTTCTTTTCCGTCCGTAGCAGGCATGGTATGCCAAATCAGCACCCTGTGGTTCCAGGCATCTGCTACTATCAGCCGCTCGCCGTCAGACCAGATCCCTGAGGGGTAAAAAAGGCTGGAAGCGTTGACTGCACTGTTGGCATTTCTGCCGGTATCAGATTTCAGGGATTGTCCAAGTACCAGATCGGGTTTTTGAAACTCCTGCTCAGGTAGTTCGTGCCAGATAAACAATCGGTTCTGGGCTGTATCGGCCACAAAGAGTTTGTTGCGGGCAAGAAAGGCTCCCCGGGGAGCCAGTAAGGGGCTGTCTGCATCTCCTTTGAAGATGAGGGTTTTTTGCGAAAGTGCGGGAAGTTGCAGGGCTGTTTTGGTTTCCATATCAATTGTTGAGAGCCTGGCGGAGTCCGTCCAGGTGGTCAATTTTCATTTTAATCACAGAAGCCATTGAAATGGCTTTTTCCAAAGCTTGTCTGGCATTTGGTCCGTCGAATAAGTCTTCCAGTGTTTCCTGGAAGACAACCAGCCAATGGTTAAAATGGGCGGCTTTCAGGCGGTATTGAAAGTGGATGTCGAGGTGGATATCGAGGGTGTTTGCTTTGTACACGCCTGCTTGAAACAGGGCACTTTCCCAGAAGGCTGTCATGGCTTCCAGGTGTTCGGTCTCGTTTTTTTGAGCGAATTGTTCGAAAAGGAGATCGAATTCAGGATCTTGCCTGAGTCGCCGGTGAAAGGTGTCCACTAAGGATTGTATGTCTGCTTTGTTCCGGATATCTGTTTTCATGGTCAGCAGATTCTGGGAAGTTGTTCTCCTACGAGCATGTTTACCACTCTTTTTCCGCCAATCTGGCTGGTAAGGATAACTTGTCGGGGATGTTCTGCGACCACTTCTCCAATGATGGCAGCTTTTTGGCCGTATTCCAGGCTTCGTATTTTTTCCAATACTTTCTCTGCTGCTTCTTCGGCTACTATGGCCAGAAAGATTCCTTCGTTGGCTACGTAAAGCGGGTCCAGTCCCAGCATTTCACAGGCGCCATGTACCTGGGGATCCACCGGGATGTCTCTGTGGCGGAGTTCTATGCCTGTTTTGGAGTCGCGGGCGACCTCATTCAGGGTAGTGGCGACGCCTCCCCGGGTAGGATCTTTGAGGAGGTGTATGGCTTCGCCGAAACTATCCAGTAGTTCTTTGACGAGGTGATTCAGATTGCAGGAATCGGTAGCGATGGTAGTTTCAAAATCAAGTCCTTCGCGCACAGACATGATGGCTATGCCGTGAGTAGCTACCTCGCCGCTTACAATGATTTTATCCCCGGGTTTTACTCGTTGGATGTCTATGTCAGCTTTAGGATGAAGGGTACCTATGCCGCTGGTATTGATAAAGATATGGTCGCCCTTTCCTTTCTCAACCACTTTGGTGTCTCCGGTAACCACGTGCACACCTGCCTGGGCACAGGCAAACTTTATGCTTACCAGAATGTCCCAAAAAGCCTGCATGGACAATCCTTCCTCCAGAATGAAACTAAGGGAAAGGTATTCGGGGATGGCACCACACATAGCCAGGTCGTTGATGGTTCCGTTTACAGCGAGGTCTCCGATGTTTCCTCCCGGAAAAAAAACAGGGGAAACGACAAAGCTGTCTGTTGTAAAGGCTACCGGTCCCTTGAGCTGGAGCATGGCTCCGTCGTGGCGTTTGTTTAGCCAGTCATTGGCCAGGATGTCAAATACTCCACTGTCCAGTAGTTTGTTGGTCAGCAAGCCCCCACTGCCATGTCCCAGTGTGATGACATCGAAATCGAGTTTGGGCATAGGGCAATTGAGTTGCATTTTAACTTTTTTCTCTGCTACACTCAGTGTTTTGTCCGTCATCAGGCGCTTTCTTTTTGGAGTTGGTTGATCATATCAGAAAAATGATAGTAGGCAGCGCAGGCTCCCTCAGAACTGACCATTGGGGCACCCAGTGGATTTTCTGGTTTGCAGGTAGTGCCAAAGTTGGGACATTCGAAGGGCTTTTTATTGCCTTTCATGATTTCACCTGCAATACAGGTCTCGTTTTCGGGCGCTTCGGCTATGTTGACGGAAAATTTCTTCTGTGCATCGTAGCGCTGGTATTTGGCTTTTACCTGATATCCACTAGACGGAATGACGGTCATGCCTCGCCACATCCTGTCCGTAACTTCGAATACATCGTGGATGACTTCCATGGCACTTGGATTTCCTTCCGGTCTGACCATACGGGAATATTGATTTTCGAGCCTGGCCTCTCCTCTTTCCAATTGCTTGACGGTCATGAGTATCCCTTGCAAAATATCTACGGGTTCGAAACCGGTGACTACAATGGGTACCTGATAGTGGTCGACCAAAGGGCCGTATTCTGCCATTCCCATAATGGTACAGACATGGCCTGCTGCCAAAAAACCATCTATGCTGCAGGTTTCATCGCTGACGAGTGCTTCAATCGCGGGGGGGACGAGTACATGAGAAGCCAGGATGGAATAGTTGTCGAGGTTTTGTCTGTGGGCATGTACGACAGAAAGGGCATTTGCAGGAGCTGTAGTTTCGAAGCCTACGGCAAAAAACACCACCTGTCTGTCGGGGTTTTGCGCTGCTATGTTGACAGCCTCGAGTGGGGAATAAAGAATCCTGATATCGGCTCCTCCTGCTTTGGCTTCCAGCAGGCTTTTTTCAGAACCGGGTACCCGAAGCATGTCCCCGAAAGAACAAAGAATGACGTTTTTTTCTTCTGCGAGATAAACGGCCTTGTCAATGAGGTTGAGTGGAGTAACGCATACCGGGCAGCCGGGACCATGCACCATGTTGATTTCAGGCGGCAGCATGTTGAGGATGCCATTTTTTACAAGGCTGTGTGTCTGCCCCCCACAAACTTCCATGATGGTCCAGGGTCGGGTGACGGTTTTCTTTATTTCCTCCAGATAGCGGGCTGCCACTTCGGGATCTCTATATTCAGTTAAATACTTCATAATCAGTTTTTAATTGCTGTATTCTTCCCTGTCGGGCAAAAATTCCGAAATGTTCAGTTCGTCTTCGACTTCTCCCATGGCTTCGAGGTACCGGAAGGTTTGTTTGGCTTCTTCTTCATCGACTACGGATATGGCTACTCCTACATGTACCAGGACATAGTCGTCCACTTTGGCCTGAGGAACCATTTCCAGGCTGGCTTCTTTGATGATGCCTCCGAAGGAAACCCTGGCCATACGAACCATGCCGTCGAATTTTGATTCTATTGAAATGACTTTACCGGGTATTGCTAAACACATATTCTTGAGATTTAGGGTGCTTGAATGATTTTTGGTATTCCTGAATGTGGTGATATATGATTTGACCAAACGAGATGTTCTCGTCGTTTGGAGAAAGTTGTTGGTGAAAATAGAGTTCGAATTCCCCTTCCATATGCAGATTTATCAGGTCTGTGAGCAACCCGTTTTGGAAGACACCACCGCTGAAGGCAACTTTTTTCATCCCGCCCTGTCGGGCAAAATTTCTGATGGCATGAGCCAGGGTATGATGAAAGCGGGCTGCAATCTTTGCAGGAGGAACCTGATTGATACTGTCTTCTACAATTTGAGCAAATAGGCTGTCGCAGTTCAACTGCCCTTCGGGCGTAAGGCACAAAGGGTAGGTGGGCAAGTCATTTAAACCTTCTTTTTGTATCCAGCTGATTGCCAAATTTTCGAGTTGTGTGGCAGCAGCACCCTCCCAGCTTTGGATGTCGCAAATCCCGAGAATGGATGCGACTGCGTCAAAAATTCTTCCCGCACTGGAGCTTTGGAGCCGGGGAGCTTTTTCAATTATGCCATGATATATGCGCCATTCTGCTTCGGTGAATTTCTCTTTTAAGACTTTTAGAACCTGGGGAAGCCGATGGCAAAGTGCCAGGGCTGACAAGCGGGGTTCGCGTGCCATCTTGTCTCCGGCGATTACAGGGAAGTAGCTGAAATGCCCCCGTCGCTCAAATTGGTAGTGGTGGTAGCTGAAAAATTCTCCACCCCAGAGTTGCCCGTCCGAACCAAGGCCGGTACCATCCCAGATCACTCCCAAAACAGGAGATTTACTGTGCAGGAGTTGGTTTTCTCCAAGTACCGCTGCAAAGTGTGCAAGGTGGTGTCCCACGGGGAGTAGTGGAACGTTTAATTGCTGACCGAGTGCTTCCCCTATTCGTGTAGAAGGATAGTCAGGGTGAGCATCGCAAAGCACCAGCTCGGGGTTTTCCCGCAATAAGTTCCTAAGGTACTCAAGGGTAAAGCGATAGTGGTTTTGGGTGTCAAAACTGTCCAGGTTGCCCAGGTATTGACTGATGTAAAATCGGTCACCTGATTGGAGACTGAAGGTGCTCTTGAGCATGGCTCCGGTTGCGAGGATGTGTCCGCTTTTTGTTTGAAGCTCCGATTGGATAAAGGTCGGAGCATAGCCCCGTGAACGCCGAAGCAGGATTTGTTTTTCCCGCAAGGGAGAAAGCCTGATCAGACTGTCGTCCTGAGGGATGCTGATGTCCCTGTTATTGCCGAGGATAAGATCTGCCAAGGGCGAAAGTTGTTCAATTGCTTCTACATCCTTAAAGACGATAGGTGTGCCGCTGACATTACCGCTGGTGGCCACTATTGGCCTATCAAAGCCGTCGAGTAACCATTGAAAAAGGGGGTTGTGGGCACGCATCATTCCGACCGAGGACAGTCCGGGAGCGATCAAGTCAAGGTTGGGGAAGTCTGGGCTTACAGGGATAAGGACAATGGGGGCTGCAGGGCTTTCCAGTAGTTCAAGTGCAGCCAATGAAGGGTTCCAGAGGCTTAATTGTGCTGTTTTGCCATACATCAGTGCAAGCGGTTTTTCCGGGCGTACTTTTTTTTGGCGAAGCCGGCGAATGGCAGCAGCATTGATGGTATCACAGGTCAGGAGATACCCGCCTGTTCCTTTGATGGCAACAATTTGACCGGATTGCCAGGCTTTGTTGACGGCAGTTTGTATGTTTTGAGGGTCAGAAGAAATTAGTTTTCCTGTTTGATCAAAAAGCGACAGTGTGATGCTGCATTCGGGGCAACTATTAGTCTGGGAGTAATAGCGCCTGTTGCTTGGGTCCTCGTATTCTGTTTTGCAGGAATGGCACATTTTGAAAACATCCATGGTCGTATGTTCCCTGTCGTAGGGCAGGGAACGCAGGATTCCATATCGTGGTCCGCAGTTGGTGCAAGTTATGAAGGGGTAAGCGTGGCGTCGATTGTTAGGCTCATGTAGTTCCCGGTCGCAATCGGCACAAAGTCCAAAGTCAGGACTGATCAGCAAACTGGCTTCGCCTTCCTCTTCACTGGCTATGATGCTGAAATTGTTGAAAGTTCTGGACGGGGTTTCAAGCAGTTTGCAGGATGTGATGACAGCCAGAGAAGGTGCCTGAACAGCAATGCTATTAGCGAAGGATTGAGCCTGGGTTTTTGTAGCGTTGAAAATTACATGTACGCCATCCAGGCCGTTATTGACTTCCCCTTTAAGTCCCATTTTGCCTGCCAGGGCATACACAAAGGGCCGGAAACCTACTCCCTGCACCTGTCCGGTTATATGCAGGTGCCATGTACTCATCCTGTGGCAGCTTCTTTTTTGGCAGCTTTCTTCTCTGCTACCCGATCCAACAGCCAGTTGCACCACTCATCAATGCCAATATCCTTGATACTGGAAATTTCTATCACCCCGATATTTGGATTGATGTCTCTTGCATCTGCTACAACGGCATCGATAGAGAAAGGGAGATAGTCAATGAGGTCAACCTTGGACACCAACAGCAACTCGCTGGTAAGGAACATGCGGGGGTATTTTTTGGGTTTGTCATCTCCTTCTGTGGTGGCGATTAGTGTGACGCGATAGTCTTCACCCAGGTCAAAAGAAGCCGGGCAAACGAGGTTGCCTACATTTTCTACGATGAGCAGATCCAGGCCTTCCAGGTTCAGCCCTTCCATGGCCTGCCAAACCATCTGGGCTTCCAGGTGGCAGATTCCACCCGTTACGATTTGGAGCGCATCGGCTCCTACGGATCTGAGTCTGTCAGCATCCCGTTCTGTTTCGAGATCCCCGACCAATATTTTCATGTTTATTTTGTCTCCCAGCCGGCGCGCGGTTTCTTGCAGGAGGGTAGTTTTTCCGCTCCCCGCTGAGGAAGTGATGTTTAGGAGGAGGAAATTCTCTGCTGCTGCTTTTTTTCTGATGGCTGCTGCAACAAAGTCATTGGCTTTGAGCAGATGCATGGTGGAATTGTCACAAGTGACTGTTCCTCTGGCTGTTTTAGTCGATTTTTCTACCTGGTTCATACGTTTTTGTTCGTTTACAACATGGTTGCTTGCGTTAAAATAAAAACTCGAACGGAATTAGAAAAGCGAAACTATGTTTTAGAAAATTTTTTCTAGTCAAAAGTTTCGCTTTTCTACAGGGAATAAGGCAGGAAAATTTAGTTGTCGAAATGGACTTGATGTATGAGTAGTTCAGTGCCTTTTACGACATTGTTGTTGGGTTGTCCGCAGGTACCGCAGGCAAACTTGTAATTTTCGACTATGGTATGTTTGTCACAGGTTTGGCAGTAGATTTCAATAGGTATCAGGTTGATATTTAGTTTTACCTTTTGAAACTTTTCTTCTGCGCTGGTTACTGCTTCGAAAGCATTTTGCATCAGGGCAGGTTCCACATTGGATAGCAGGCCTATTTTGAGATCAATAGCGTGGAGATTTTGCAGTTCTTCTTTGGTAAATTCTGCTTCCAGGGTGTTGAATACGCTTCTGACCAGTGATATTTCGTGCATGGTTTGTTGTATTTATTTTGCGGCAACCTGTTTGAGTGCCTCCAGCATGTCCAGGTGTTTTTGTGCTTCTTCCAGCATATCTGGTGCTGAAACCAGTTGTTTGACTTCTTTTGCTTTGGCAAGCATGTCGCGGAAGCGTTCTTCGTTGAAAGTTTCAGGATCGTTGCCTACGCTCCAGCTGGCTTCCAGAAAATTCAGCAGGGTGATGGCTCGTTCGTAGGGAAATTCGTTGGTCCTGACATCCAGGGCTTCCTGATAATAGAAAAGGGCTTTTTCGTAGTTGTCGGTATGAATGGCCTGCGGGAATTTGGAGAAAGCGTTGCCATAGTTGTTGCAAATAGTGCCGTATTGATAGGGGTAAGCCGCTTTTGTATAAAAGTTGAGTGCTTCCTGGAAAGAGGCTACCGCAATGCCTGCCCAGATGCTCTTTTTCTGGTGCTCACTAGGCATATCGGTATAAAGCACTCCCAAGTGGTGGTGGATTTCTGCAAAAACCTCGGGAGCTGCTTCTTTGCTAAAGACTTTTAGGGCTTCCTGAAAGCTTTCAATAGCAGGTTTGAAGAACTGAGGATTGTCCTGCTGTGCCCAGGTGTAAAGGAGGGTTCCTTTGCGGAATTGGG
>JALQTV010000004.1 GCA_023268675.1 Saprospiraceae bacterium
GATGACCCTCGCTTTACAAGAGCGATGCTCTGGCCAACTGAGCTAAGGCGGCGTATTTATATTTAATTATGAGCGACCTTGACGGGACTCGAACCCGCGACCCCGTGCGTGACAGGCACGTATTCTAACCAACTGAACTACCGGACCTTTAACTGAGGATTTGGACACTGTTGCCCGCCTTTCTCTCAGTGCGTGTGCAAATGTAAAACCAATTTTGAAATTATACAAGATGTGAAGTAAAAAAAAGGAAAAAGTTTTCAATCAACCTCGGAACAAGCTACCTTTGCAAGCCTTGGTAAACTTGCTGCTTATCATCAAACCTAAACTCGATTGCTATGGTATTCCTTGATTTCGAAAAGCCCCTGGAAACTTTATACGAGCAACTGGAAAAAATCCAACAGGTTGGTAGCGAAGGAGACATTGATGTGACGGAGATGATCAAAGAACTCGAAACGCGCATCAAAAACAAACGCAAAGAGATCTATGGCAATCTCAATGGCTGGCAAAAAGTCCAGCTGTCCAGACACCCGGAAAGGCCCTATACCTTGTTCTATATCAGAGAAATGTGTAAAAAGTTCGTCGAATTGCACGGAGATCGCTATTTCCGCGATGACAAAGCCATTGTAGGCGGCATCGGCAATATGGACGGACAAACCGTAGTGATCATCGGACACCAAAAAGGAGTAAATACCAAAATGCGCCAATACCGCAACTTCGGGATGGCCAACCCCGAAGGTTATCGCAAAGCGCTGCGCCTGATGAAACTGGCAGAACGGTTCAATTTCCCTGTCGTGAGCCTGATCGACACCCCGGGTGCATTCCCCGGTCTGGAAGCGGAAGAACGCGGACAGGCTGAAGCCATCGCACGCAACTTACTCGAAATGGCCCAACTGCGCGTACCGGTCGTCTGTGCCGTCATTGGCGAAGGAGCCTCCGGTGGCGCCATAGGCATAGGCCTGGGCGATCGTGTCTTTATGTTGGAAAACACCTGGTACTCTGTCATTTCACCAGAATCCTGCTCTTCTATCCTCTGGCGAAGCTGGGATAACAAAGAACAGGCTGCCGAGGCACTCAAATTAACTGCCGACGACATGCTCTCCTTCGGATTGATAGACGACATTATCAAGGAACCACTCGGTGGCGCACATACCGCTCCGGAAGAAATGGCCAAGACGCTGAAAAGACACCTGAAAAAAGCGATTGCCGAATTGCAGGAACTGGACCCCGACGAACGCATTCGCCAGCGCATTGACAAATACGCCAATATGGGCGTTTATGATACCATTCCGGAAGGTGCCGACGACGAAGGGACAAAAAAATAAACCTATACCATGAGCTTTTTCCAAAGCATCAAGTCCGGAATGTTTGATTTTTCGCTAAAGCGAAAATTGAAACAAAGGCGCTCCATCCCTTCTAAAGCGGTCAACCTGGAGAATGCCAAAAAAATCGGATTGCTGTTCGATGCCACAGAAGCCGATCAGCGGAAAATAGCTTTGGACTTTGCTGAAAAATGGCAAAAACAAAAAAAACAATTTCGCCTTCTGGGCTTTTTCAACAGCAAGCTGAAAAACGAAAACTTTACCTTCGATCACTACAATCTGAAAGACATCAATTGGTTTGGTGCTCCTGCCGGAGAAACCGTCAATAAATTTTTGGCAGAAGATTTCGATCTGCTCATTCACTTGTCCACCCACCCCAACCTCCAGATGGAATACATCAGCCTGCTAGCCGTAGCTCCGCTGAAAATAGGTCCCCCTCCCGCAAGTATATCGGGCTATGACTTGATGTTCGAAGTGGCAGCTTCTTCGGGATTAAAGCAGTTTATCCAACAAATGGAAACCTTTTTGCAAAAAATAAATACGTCTCCTTCTCATGCTTGATCTTTCCGGTACTGGAGTGGCACTGGTTACTCCTTTCAAAAACAACCAAATCGATTTCGAATCTCTGACCGGCATCATCCATCATGTCATTGAGGGAGGAGTAGAATACATTGTTTCACTGGGTACAACCGGCGAGGCCATCACCCTCAGCCCGGAAGAATGCATAGACGTACTACACTTTACCCGCGAGGTAGTCAAGGATCGCGTTCCTATCATAGCAGGCCACTTCGGCGGCAACTATACCGAAAAGTTGTACGAAAGGATTGCCAATTACGATCTGACGGGCATCAGTGCAATCATGTCCAGTAGTCCGGCTTACAGCAAACCCGCCCAAGAGGGCATCTTCCTGCATTACATGCGCATTGCCGAGGCGTCTCCCCTGCCCATCATAATCTACAATGTTCCCGGTCGTACCGCTTCCAATATCAGTGCGGATACGATCGTTCGCCTGGCACATGCCAACGAAAAATTTATTGCCGTCAAAGAAGCTTCAGGGGACCTGACACAGTCCATGCAAATCCTGAAAAACAAACCCGACAATTTCAAACTCATATCCGGCGACGATGCCCTTACGCTTCCTCTTATTTCCTGTGGAGCTTCGGGTGTGATCTCTGTAATAGCCAATGCTTATCCGCATACTTTTTCCCAAATGGTTCGCTCAGCGCTAAACGGCGATTTTGCGACAGCCCGTGACCTCAACAACGAACTGCTGGATGTGCATCCCTGGCTGTACGTCGAAGGCAATCCGGCCGGTATCAAAACAGCAATGGCCATCAAGGGCTTTTGCGCTTCGGACATGCGCATTCCTCTGGTTCCCCTTTCTGCTCCTTCGCGCAAATCGCTCGAACAAGCCATGGAGGGAGTCAGATTCAATCATTGATTGTGCTTTGGGCTTGCCCGCATTAAACCATATCCCTTATAACTGGGTTTTATAAGGAAAAGGAAAATTCTATGCCTACTGTACACTTCACTCAGGCATTGAGAAGGTTCTTCAATGACCTGGACTCCGTAGAGACTTCAGAGCAAAGCATTACCAGCATTCTCGAATACATAGACCAACAGTGGCCAGGTATCCGCGACTACATCGTGGACGATCAGGGCAAACTGCGCCAACACGTCAATATTTTTATTGATGGAGAATTGATTCAGGACAGAGAGGGATTAAGTGATCCTGTATCTCCCAAAAGCGAGGTTTATTTCTTTCAGGCCCTGTCCGGTGGATAGTAAGTTGCTGCCTGAAATGATTTCAGACAGCAACTTGAGAAAGTCTATTTAATCTTTCTTACCCTCTCCACTTTCGATCTTTTCTTTCTGATCCGCTCTCAGTGTAGGATACTGGATGCCCAGCTGCTCGAGGTAGCTGTTGTATTTTGTTTCGTCGTAGTAGAAAGGCTCCAACTGCGACTTGAATTCCTGCATGATCTCCGTATTAAGATAAATCGCAGGCTGATCGTCTTTGGTAACCATCGGGATGTACTCTTGCTTCATGCCCTGCTCTTCCTCGAAATATTTTTTGGCGTCAGCCACTAATTCGGGCTGCAACAAAAAGTCCAGCAAAGTCATGGCTTCTACCTTGGCCCCTGCAACTACGCCTTTATGAGCGATAGGAGTAGCCATAGAAATGGCGTTGGACCAGTGGTGTCCCTGCAAACCCGGGATATTGGACGGGAAGCGAAGATTTACTGTAGGCAACTTCCAGGAAATATCCCCGATGTCATCGCTGCCACCGGATCGGGGATTGCTGGTAGGTCTGCCCAGATCTGACAATTCGGTCTCCAAACCGTCAGTTATATTAGAATTTACTTCTATTTGTACTCCTTTAGCAAGCATTTGATCGGCTTCTGACCATTCTGGAAGTCCTACAGTCTGAATGTTCTCGTACATTTTTTCGGCAATCACTTTGTTGAAGTGGCGGGGCCAGGCTGAGCCCAAAACCTTCTTACTTACCGTAGTTTTGGTCATTAGCGCTGCTCCATCGGCAATTTTGTTGGCCCAGTCGTACAACTCCATGATCTGGGGGTACGTAAGGTGTCGGAAATAATACCAGATGGAAGCCTTGGAAGGAACCACATTGGGCTGGTCACCCCCATTGGTAATGACAGAGTGCGAACGCTGGTAAGGATCCAGGTGTTCGCGAGCGTATTGCCAGCCTATGTTCATCAATTCCACTGCGTCGGCAGCACTGCGGCCTCTCCAGGGGGAACCTGCGGAGTGGGCAGATTCTCCTTCGAAAGTATATTCCACAGAAATCAAACCCGTACCGGGTGCCTGCCCATAAGCCACACTCATATTGCTGCTTACGTGTGTAAAAATACACATGTCCACATCGTCAAAATAGCCGTCGCGGGTATAATAGGCTTTGGTACCTACCAGTTCTTCTGCTACCCCGGGCCATACAATCAGGGTACCCGAAATGCCCTCTCTTTCCATGATTTCCTTTACTGCAAGTACAGAAACGACGTTGAGCGGAGTGCCTGCATTGTGGCCTTCACCGTGTCCGGGAGCGCCATCTACGATGGGGTCGTGGTAGGCTACTCCCGGCTTTTGTGAAGCTTTGGGGATGCAGTCGATATCACTGCCGATGGCAATTACGGGACTGCCGGAACCCCATTTGGCCCACCAGGCAGTAGGTACGCCCGAGATGCCGTGTTCTACTTCAAAACCATTGTCTTTCAGGATATCGGTGATGTATTTGGAGCCTTCAAATTCCTGGAAGCCCAATTCAGCAAAACTGAACACCTTATCAACCATCACCTGAGCCATTTTGGCGTTGGCCTGGATTTTCTCCTGCACCTCTTGTTTCAGCGCATCAATTTTTTCCGGAGAATATTTTTGGCCGAAGGCAAAAGAAGCGGTAGCAACCCAAAGGATGGCCACCATGAATGTTTGTTTCAATTTCATTATTCGCTTTGTTTTTACATTAAAAAATTCAGATTATTTGTTCCCTCCACCGGATTGCACTGCACTTCGGAGGGTAGGGTATTTGATGCCCAACTGTTCCATATAGGAATTGTACTTGGTTTCATCGTAATAAAAAGGTTCCAGCTGCGACTTGAATTCTTCCATGATCTCCTTGTTGAGGTACACTGCAGGCCGATCATCTTTGCCCACCATCGGGATATACTCCTGTTTCATGCCCTGCTCTTCGCGGAAATAGGTTTTGGCATCTTCTACCAGTTGTGGCTGCAAGAAGAAATCAAGAAGCGTCATGGCTTCGGCTTTGGCGCCTGCCACTACTCCTTTGTGTGCAATCGGAGTGGCCATGGCTACTGCGTTGGACCAGTGGTGGCCTTGCAAGCCGGGAATATTGGAGGGATAACCCATGGTCACGGTTGGCAATTTCCAGGAAATATCTCCGATATCGTCACTTCCGCCTGATGCAGGATTTCTGACAGGACGCCCCAGCTCGCTGATCTCTGTTTCCAGTCCTTCCGTTTTGTAAGAATTCACTTCTTTTTGCAGAGAAACTGCCAGTGCCTGGTCTTCTTCGGACCACTCGGGCAAACCTACAGACTGTATGTTTTCATACATTTTTTCGGCAATCACCTTGTTAAAGTGGCGGGGCCAGGCAGAACCTAAAATTTTTCTGGATACTGTGGTTTTCGTCATCATGGCCGCTCCATCGGCCACTTTGTTCGCCCAGTCGTAAGATTCCATGATCTGTGGGTAAGTCATATGGCGGAAATAGTACCAGATCGAAGCCTTGGAAGGCACTACATTAGGCTGATCTCCCCCATTAGTGATCACTGAATGCGAGCGTTGCAGGGGATCCAGGTGTTCGCGGGCATATTGCCAACCTATGTTCATCAGTTCTACTGCATCGGCAGCACTGCGGCCTCTCCAGGGAGAACCTGCAGCGTGAGCGGACTCTCCTTCAAAAGTATATTCTACAGAAATGAGCCCGGTACCTTGTCCCTGTCCCCAGGAAACCCCCAGATTGCTGGCGACGTGGGTAAAAATACACATATCCACCTCGTCAAAATAGCCATCGCGGGTGTAGTATGCCTTGGTACCCAATTGTTCTTCCGCAACTCCCGGCCACACGATGATTGTTCCGGGAATGCCCTCTCTTTCCATGATTTCTTTCACAGAAAGTACAGCAATGATATTCAGCGGCGTTCCGGAATTGTGCCCTTCACCATGTCCCGGAGCACCTTCTACGATGGGATCGTGATAAGCTACTCCCGGTTTTTGTGAAGCTTTGGGGATACAATCAATGTCACTGCCCAGAGCTATGACCGGACTGCCGGAGCCCCATTTCGCCCACCAGGCGGTAGGTACACCTGAAATGCCGTGCTGTACTTCAAAACCATTGTCTTTAAGGATATCGGTCAGGTATTTGGAAGTTTCAAACTCCTGAAATCCGAGTTCGGCAAAACTGAACACTTTGTCCACCATCACCTGAGCCATTTTGGCTCTTGCCTCCACTTTTTCAACTACCTCTTTTTTCAAAGCTTCGAGTCGTGCATCTGAAGGGGCCTGTGCCTGCATTTGGCCAACGCCGACCAATAGGGCAAGCCCCAGCAATAAAGTTGGAATTCGTTTCATGTCATCTAGTTTGTTTTAAGAATGTTTGAATTTATCATTTTTTCGCTCAATTCCTGCCAATTTAAAAGCCTGAAATTCTATATTTAGCATAAATATTCAAGGAACCGACTTTAAATCTACTGCTCTATGCTAAAGAATATCACCAGTCTGTTTGCTGTCCTGCTGATGCTCAACTCCTGCAGCGATCCTTCCTACGACCTCATCATCAAAAACGGTACCGTTTACGACGGCAGCGGCGCTCCAGGCCAATCGCTGGATATAGCCATCCGGGGTGATAAAATCGTCAAAATAGCTCCGGATATTACGGGGGAAAGCACCGAGGTAATCGATGCCACGGGGATGGCAGTCAGCCCGGGGTTCATAGATCTGCACACCCATCTGGAGCCCCTTCCAGTAGACCCCAAAGCAGAAAGTCACGTCAGACAGGGTGTTACACTGGCTTTGGGCGGACCTGACGGCTCCAGTCCAATGCCTCTGGCTCACTACCTCGACTCTCTCGAAAAGATTACCATAGGTATGAATGTGGCTTATCTGGTCGGGCACAACAGCGTTCGGTCAGAAGTCATGGGATTGGTTGACAGAGACCCTGATGCAGAGGAACTAGAGCAGATGAAAGCATTGATAGAACAGGGAATGAAAGATGGCGCTTTCGGCATATCTACCGGGCTCAAATATTTGCCGGGTACTTATTCCAAAGTGGAGGAAGTCATAGAACTATCCAAAGTCGCCGCTGCTCACGGCGGCATTTATACCTCGCATTTGCGTGAAGAAGGACTGCAACTGCTTGATGGAGTTACTGAAGCCATCCGCATTGCAGAGGAAGCCGCTATCCCGGTAGTTCTGACGCACCACAAAGTGGTAGGCTATCCCATGTGGGGCAGTAGCAGCAAAACCCTGGCACTGGTCGACGAAGCGAATGCCAAAGGGCTCGATGTAATGATTGACCAATATCCCTACACCGCCAGCCATACCAGTATCAGCATTATTATTCCTTCCTGGGCTTTGGAAGGGGATCCGGTAAAAAAATTCACCCAACGATGCCAGGATCCCGCTCTGCGAGACAGCATCAAAGAACGCATTATTTTTAACCTCATCAATGACAGAGGAGGCAATGACCTTCGTCGGGTACAGTTTTCTCGAGTATCGTGGAATCCTGAACTGGAAGGCAAGACCCTCTACGATTGGGTTTTACAGGAAGGGATGGAACCCACCCTCGAAAATGGAGCCGAGTTGGTTATTCAAGCACAACTCAACGGAGGAGCCAACTGCATCTTCCATGCGATGTCTGACGAAGATGTGGACCGCATCATGCAGCATCCAAAAACCATGGTCGCTTCTGATGGACGTTTGTCACAACCCGGCAATGGGCACCCACATCCCCGGGCTTATGGAACTTTCCCCCGGGTATTGGGACACTATGTCCGCGACAAGCAAGTATTGCCGCTGGAAACCGCGCTCTACAAGATGACCGGCATGCCTGCAGATCGCATGGGACTGAATGACAGAGGATACCTTCGCGAGGGATACTTTGCAGATATTACCATTTTTGATCCTGCTACAGTAGCTGACCAATCTACCTTTGAAGCTCCGCACCAATATCCTTCCGGAATAGACTATGTCTTTGTCAATGGCGTCAAGGTAGTGGACAAGGGCGAGTATGTCGATAAGAGAGCAGGTAGGGTGCTTCGAAAAGCGAGTGGGCACTAAGCCTCTCTTCGCAGATCCAGAATCCTGCTGAGTTTGCCCCCTTCACTGCGGGGTATGCTATCCCGGGGCACCAGTTCCACATCCATGTGCAAACCGATATTGTTGCGTATTTTTTGCATCAGGTGGGTTCTCAAACCCTCAAGCTGTGAAAGTTCCATCGCGGTCGATTTCACCTCTACCCGCACATCTACTCTGTCGAGCGCTCCTTTTTTGGATACAACGAGCAGGTAGTGCGGTTCCAGTTCCGGGATATCCCGAATCAGCACTTCCACCTGGGTAGGGAACAGATTGACCCCCCGGATAATCAACATATCATCAGCTCTGCCCTTGATTGAGCTCATCTTGACATGGGTGCGTTTGCTGCTTTTGTCATAAGAAAGATTGCAAATGTCATTGGTCCAGTATCGGAGCAGGGGCATTCCTTTTTTTGTCAGGGTAGTAATGACCAGCACCCCATCGGCACCTTCGGGTAAGGGTTCTTTTGTTTCGGGATCCAGGATTTCCGGAAAAAAATGATCTTCCCAGATATAACTCCCGCTGCCCTTCTCCTCGTGGTCTTCCTGAGACACTCCCGGCCCTATGATTTCACTCAGACCATAAATATTGGTAGCCACTATGCCCAGTCCCGCTTCTACATCTTCCCGGATCGTTTCCGTCCAGGGTTCCGCCCCCAGCACCCCAAATTTCAGGTTCAGTGCCTTTTTTCCAATGCCTCTCTTTTTCACCTCTTCTGCCAGCGTCTGGGCATAAGAGGGCGTACAACAGATCACTTCAGGTTGAAAATCCTGCAACAACATCAGTTGACGATCGGTCATACCTCCTGAAACCGGAACTACTGCCAATCCGAGTTTTTCCGCTCCTGCGTGAATGCCCAAACCTCCCGTAAAAAGTCCGTATCCGTAAGCATTGTGAATCTTCATCCCCGGTCGTGCTCCTCCCGCGTACAAACTTCGCGCATTGACTTCTGCAAAAATCTCCAGGTCGCCTGCAGTATAAGCTACCACTGTGGGCTTGCCAGTCGTTCCACTCGAAGCGTGGATGCGGCGGATCTCCTCCTGAGGTACGGCCAGCAGGCCAAAAGGATAGTGATCGCGTAGGTCATTTTTGTAGGTAATGGGCAATTTTGAAATGTCACTGATGTTCAGGATAGTGGAGGGTTTTAGCCCCAGTTGATCAAAAGTTCCCCGGTAAAAAGGCACGCGATCGTACACATAAGCAGCCAGTTGTGACAAGCGCTCTGATTGAAGGCGGCGAAGTTTTTCCAGGGGCAGGCTTTCGATTTCAGGATTGAACATAGCGTTGGTATTTTTAGCGTTTCGTTTGATGCCTGACTGATTTTTTGGCGAAGCCTAAAAAGCAAGACGGACGGAAAACATTGGAAACAACAATTATTTTAGGTATCAGACAAATAGATGCAAGAATCCTTTAAAATAACAAGATATCCGTATTAAATTAACTGTTGACGCCCTCAAAATTGCTGTAAATTTCGATAAGCCTATTTTTTCAATAAAATTTTTCACATGAAAGCGAAAAACCTCCTGATTACTGCCATAGCAGCCCTCATGACGGGTGCCTGTGCCGGCCCACCTGCCGAATACGATGTTTTAATCACCAATGGAACCATCTATGACGGTACCGGTGGCAAACCCTATCAAGCAAGTATAGGCATCAACAGCGATACCATTGCCTTCATAGGTACGGGGCCTGCCCTCGGTAAAGAAACCATCGATGCTGCCGGAATGGCAGTCAGCCCGGGATTCATCAATATGCTGAGTTGGGCAACCGAAAGCCTGATCCGCGATCCACGGGGGCTGAGCGATATCAAACAGGGCGTTACTCTGGAAGTCATGGGTGAAGGAAACTCCATGGGGCCTTACAAAACAGTCCGTACGATGAAAAACCCCAGAGAAGAAGGACCGGATTCTCTCTCCTGGACTACTCTAGGCCAATACCTGCAAATGCTAGAAGACATCGGGGTATCTACCAACGTCGCGTCCTTTGTAGGAGCCACGTCCCTGCGCATACACGAAGTTGGCTACCAAAACCGCCCGCCTACTGCCGAAGAGCTGGAAAACATGAAAAAACTGGCAAGGCAAGCCATGGAAGAAGGAGCACTGGGCATAGGTTCCTCTCTGATTTACGCTCCGGCATTTTATGCCTCTACCGAAGAACTCACAGAACTGTGCAAGGTCGCCGGCGAATACGGTGGTATGTACATCACTCACATGCGAAGCGAGGGAAACCGATTCCTTGAAGCCATCGACGAAACCATCCAGATTGCTGCCGAGGCAGGGGTTCCGGCGGAAATTTATCACCTCAAAGCAGGAGGAGTGGACAACTGGCCGAAAATGGATCTCGCTATCGCAAAAATTGACAGCGCCAGAAGTGCCGGAATAAAAATCACTACCGACATGTACAACTATGCCGCCGGTTCTACCGGACTCAACGCTACCATGCCCCCCTGGTGCCAGGAAGGCGGTTACAAAGGCTGGGTAAAAAACATGAGCGATCCGGCCACCCGCGCAAAGATCAAAGCCGAAATGTACACCAATACCAATGAATGGGAAAACTTCTTCTACCTGGCCGGACCGGATAACATATTATTGGTAGGCTTCGAAAATGAAACCCTCCGCAAAACCTATACCGGCAAAACACTTAGAGAAGCAGCTGAAATGATGGGCATAGACCCCGCAGATGCTGCCATGAACCTGGTCATCGAAGATGGATCGAGAGTAGGAACGGTCTATTTCCTGATGTCCGAAGAAAATGTCAAGAAAATCATGCAATTGCCTTATATGAGTTTTGGATCAGACGCAGGAGCTGTTGCAGCTGAAGGCGAGGTGCTGGAATCCATGACACACCCCAGAACCTACGGCAATTTTGCACGCTTGCTGGGAAAATATGTAAGAGATGAAAAGGTATTGCCTTTAGAAGAAGCTGTCCGAAAGTTGACTGCTCTTCCGGCAGACAACCTGAAACTCAGTGGAAGGGGCATGCTCAGCCCCGGTTTCTATGCTGATGTCGTGATTTTCGATCCGGACAAGATCCAGGACCATGCCACTTTCGAAGAACCGCATCAGTACTCCACCGGGGTCGTACATGTGTTGGTCAATGGCCGGCAAGTCCTCAAAGATGGAGAACATACCGGCGCAAAGCCAGGGAAATTTGTTAAAGGTCCGGGTTGGAAAAATTAATTTCCGGGCGGAGATGGGCTATTCATCTCCTTTTTAAAACATATATTGATAGCCAACGTAAAAGTCGTAACTGCTGCCCCGGGTAGCTGCAATATCTCCCATATTGAAGCTGCCCCGGGTACCGGCTTTGATCAGGCCGTCCCTGGTCAATACATTCCTGAAGTACACTCCGGCCTGAAAACTCATCAAATTTGCCGAAGAATAATCCAGTCCTGCCCAAAATGTTTCTATCATTTCCAGCCTTATACCCAAGTGTGTATTGAACAGATTTTGCTGCGCATAATCCACCCAGACAGAAGGTTCAATTAAAAATACATCTCTCACTATACGCACTCCTATCACAGCATTGGCGTGTAACCTATTTTCATATTTGGCGGCACTACCGAGACCGGAATAGTCAAAACTACCCGGAATCAAGCCTGTGACAGCTGCACCGAAGTAAAAAGAACTTTTGCCATACAAATCTGATGCATTGGACAGATATAAGAATCCTGCTGCCGCATTGAAGTCAAACTGGTTGAGTTCTCCCCCAGGAATGAGGTTGTCGTCCGGATCATTGACGACCAGATCCAATCCATCAAACAACTGCTGGTTTACCATACCTGCAAGGCCTATTGCCAGTCGATCCTTTTGTCCCAGTCCCGGTCGGAATCTATAGGCATAAGTCATGCCAATCTGATTAAAAACCATAGGCTGTATCTCGTCGTGGTTAAAAAAACCACCCAGACTCATCTGCTGGTCCATTAGCGGAACCTGCACTCCCAACATGGCAGTTTTGGGTGACCCGTCGAAACCTGCCCACTGCCGGCGATAAGCCATACTGACCTCCATGCTCTCTCCCATAGCTGTCATCGCAGGATTCCAAAGATAAGACAACTCCCCAAACGCCGGCCTATTGGCCACTTGCTGTGCCTGAATCCCTATGGTCCAAAGTCCGGAAAACAGTCCGAACAGCACTCCTATTTGCCGCAAATTATACCACTTTGCTTTCATCAGTTTCTCAGTATGGTCAGCGTCTGTTTGATTTGCTTGTTGCGAAAAGCAAGCACATAAAAATAATTTCCATCAGGTAGCGGTGAACCCTTGTAGGTACCGTCGAAACGCTCATCATCCCACTGGTAATTTATCTTTTGATAGACTATATTTCCCCAGCGGTTAAAAACCCTGAGCACATTATTTCCATATTTTTCTGCCTTCGGAAAAAAAAGCACATCGTTCTTCCCATCTCCATTGGGAGTGATCAAACTTATGCGAGGCAGTTCAATGTCGCTGTCAAGCACCTCCACAACAACAGAATCCCTTATCACACAGCCGTTTTCATCTATCATCACCACCTTGTAGGTAGTTGTTTCCAGTGCTTGTATCACAGGATTGGCAATAGCAGGATCGCTTACGGGATAGGCTGCGGGCAGCCAAAAATAACTCAGCGCTCCATCGGCCTGCAATTGAATGGTAGTACCTTCCACTATACAGGTATCCGGTCCTGCATCAGCTGCTATCGGAAACAGTTCTACCATTACAGCAGCCGTATCTGCTCCACATGCGTTTGTTCCGATTACGCTGTACAAAGAAGAATAGACCGGTGCTGCCAGCACTTCTGAAGTATTGGACTGGTTCAAGGTCGCAGAAGTATCTATCCAGATATATTCCGAAGCACCTGAAACAGTCAGTGCAACTGATTCTCCCGGGCATATTTGCCAAAAGGTATCCGTTACATTCACTTGGGGAGTCTGAGCAGTAAGCACTTCTACCGTATCAGCATAACTGCAATCGTACTCATTTGTTATTGTCAGGCTATAGGTTCCGGGCTCGACTATGGTAATAGCCGCTTCGGTGGCACCTGTGGACCATTCATAAGATTTGAAACCCGTTCCCGGAGAGAGCGTCAGACCCTGATCACCGCAAATGGCCTGTTCGCCCCCCAGATCAAATACCGGAATATGCGAAGCCTCTATTTCAAAAGCTTTCTCTGTCGCACAATTGTTGGCATCTGCTACCTGCAGGGTGTAATTGCCTGACTCCATTGCTACCAGGAAGGTATCGGTCATGATTTTATTCCCTATGCGAAACTGATAAGGCGGAACCCCACCCCGAACGGACCAGCTCACAGAAGCAGGCTGTACTTCACAGGGTTTTTCTTGCATCGTTATGTCCATAATCTCCGGAGCGCTCTCAGGTTGCGTTACGGAAATGTCTCCTCGGTACATCAGCGTTCCATCTGTATCTCTGAACTCAAAAGTGTAATTTCCTGCCTGCAAACCACTCAGGCTGGCTCCCGAAGCAGTAAAATCACCGGGGCCTTTCCAGGTAAGGTCCGTGTCGATAAGTTCCTGTGGAACCTGCAGCTGAATGCCACCATCTTCGGCACCATAACAAGTAGCCGGGCGTACCGTCCATCCCACATTGAGCGGCTTTAGCAGACGAACCACTCCGGGTTTGGCATCCAGGTCTATCGCTTCGTGCTTGTCAGCTGAGGCCGTAGTCGCCTGCACAATTTCTATGGGAAGCGGTTCATTTTGAATGCGAATGAGCGTAGAATCACCCGGATTCCCTGATACCCTAAACTGCAAACGGACGATAGCACTGTTATCAGCCAGCGTCTGCCCTATGCCGTTAATGTCAAACCAGGAGAACCGCAGGATGCCATTTGCAGAGGAAGTACTGCCCAAAGCAGTATTCGACAGATCCCCCTTAGAAAACGAAAGGTATTCCAATACCTCCGGATTCCAGGCAATGGAAAAATCCATACTCACGATCCTGCTGAAGTCCCTCACCCGTAGTTCGAGATCCAGAGAATCGCCGGATACCGCGGAGGTATCCGGCAAAACCATGGTTAAAGGTTGACTATAACTCAGACTCATAGCAAAGAATGCCAAGCCGGCCAGCAATTGATATTTCATACAAACTTCTCTCGCTCGGTTATGAGATTATTCTATGATAATCATGCTCTTTGTAGCAATGAAGTCTTCTGTTTTCAAAGTGTAGTAATAGGTTCCCGGAGCAAGTCCGGCCTTTTCAAAATTGATCTGATGCGTACCTTTTCCGTACTGTCCACGTATGCGCCTGACCAATCCTCCCATGCTATCAAATACATCCATTTGAAGGCCTGAAGGTTTTGGCAAACTGAATTTGATCACCGTTACATCCACAAAGGGGTTGGGTTGGTTTTGGAACAAAGTGTAATCACCTGTTTCCCACTGTGGAGCAAATGGCGGCGGCAAACTCGGAGGAGTTACAGCCGGAGTATTATTGCTTTCAGCAACAAAATTCAGCGCAATTTCCATAGGTTCTGAATCCGGCGTATGAGCTACGGAAGACAAGGCATTTTTATCGAGCCAGATCAGGTCTTTCAATGATCCCGCCGCTTTGGTAGCTTTCAGACGCAGGGTAAATACCTCTTCTTCTTCCGAAGCATTTACACCTTCTCCGGTCATGCTAAACCAGCTGAAGCGCAGTTGGCCTCTGTTGACATTGCTGGTACCTACTGACAGGGAGTTCAAAGCATCTGACTCAGGTTTGTCGATGGCTACAAATTCCAGTTTGGAATTGTCAAAAGCCAGGGCAAACTGATAGCTCGCAATATTGTTAAAATCTTTACTGGCAAAGGGTAATTCTATTATTTCACCCGGTGCAATCGCCTGATCCTGCAGATCAAAAGTAAGTACCTCTTCTCCGCGTGGAGAAGCATCTACCTGTTGCAATTCATTCGTTTTTGCACGTCCCAGGATGTCTCCGACTTTCACAGCCGTGAAATTGACAGCATGCTCTCCTTCCATGGTCATTTCAACCGAATTATTGTAGGGGAATACATTGTATGCATCAAATGACTCCGGCATGTTTTGCTTTTCAGAGACAAACACCCAGGGTTTGCAATCGCCAAAGGAATCAGAGGTTCCAATAATCAAGCGCTGGATCAAGAACAAATCAAGGGTAGTAAAGGCACCATTACAATTGGCATCGCCTGCGATGATTTGGTAAGGAGAATAAATCTGTTCCGGCTCCAATCCAAGGATAAAGCGCTGGCCTACAAACAATGCATAGGTTGACAAGCCATTGGCAGGATTATCTCCTCTTTCAGGCACGATTACATAAGAACCACCCACCGGTAAATCTTCCAACACATAGTTACCCAAATCGTCGGTTTCTCCGATGATCTCCAGGTCTCTGCTTCGCACATGAATATCCACACCCTTTACTCCGGCTCCGGTAAAAGTAGCAACTGAACCTCTCAAACCGGTACTCTGTACCACAGTCACCATACCCTTGATCGCTATGAAGGCAGGTTCTGACACAGATCCATCCCGCATACCTGCCAATTCCATTTGCAGCGGACTATTGGCAAAACGGATAGGTGTGGCTTGCCCCGGAGTACCCAGAAGTTCTACTGTAAGGAAAAACAAAGTATCGTTGTCGTTCAGATCTACCCCCAGGCCACTGTTGTCGTAGTAATTGAAAGTAAGGTTGCTCACATTCAGAATAGGCGTAATCTTGCCGGCAGTCACCCCTGTAACTCTTGCAACAGAGGGATCATCAATCGTAAGTGAGCCCGCAAGTGAAGCAATTTTTGACAAGTTACTGATCACCACAGGCAGTTGGATTACTGCTCCGGGAGCACCGCGGGATTCGGTGATGTTGAGTTCAACCAAACTGCTATCCAGTTCTACATTGATTAAGAAGCAACGCTGTGTACCTCCACAGCTGTTGGTTACTTCCAGACATACGTTATAAGTACCCTCGTCACAGAATTCATGTACCGGGTTCTCTTCGGTAGAAGTTGCTGTCCCATCACCAAAGTTCCAGACATAGGTTCCATCAGAAGAATTATTGACAAAAGTTGCCGTTACTCCATCCAGAGTATAAGTAAAATCAGCTGTTGGCATGCCACCTGTAGAACTTCCAATCGTCACAGCTGCAATACCTGTACATCCTCTACTGTCTTCCACTGTCAGGTTATAGTTGCCCGCAGATAGGTTAGACAAGAGATAGATACTGCCGCTGGAGGTAGTAGAACCACTGGATGAACCTGACCAGGAGATGGTATAAGGAGGCTGATCCGTAAAAAATTCAAACGTAATCACATCGTTTCCACCACAATTGCCACTTTCAATCGTATAATCAAACAAGTTTGCCGGGCCTTCTGCTACAGTAACCATTCTCGCAATAGAACAACCATTGGCATCTTCCACCCGGATTAGATAATCACCTGCAGCCAGATCTGTGAAAGTCCAGGTATTTGTATTGATTTGTGTACTCGTAGAACCCGTGCCACTATTGTAGGAAACAATGAATGGCCCGGTACCCTCGGTAATTGCCAACGCAATATTATTGGCTTGTCCACATTCATTAGCCACCAGTGTAGTAGTAAAATCAAGCGATGATTCTACATTCACAAAAGTAAAGGAACTACTCTCAGAACATTCGTTGTACACACCCTTAGCCTCGATTCCATAAGTACCGCTGGGAAGGTTCTTGATTTCAAAGCTGGTACCAGTCACGCGGATACTGCCATTTACAGGACCCGTCCAGGAAAGATCATAAGGTCCAAAGCCCTGGGTAAAGTTGACCAAAACAGAACCTTCGGCCGTACAGGGATCCGAATTGACAACGGTGCTGAACAAATCTGCACTTGACTCGACAATATTGACTGTCTGACTAAGCCAGCAACCCAATGCATCGGTGATGTATATGGTATATCTTCCGGAAAGAAGATCTGTGATCTCATAGGCTGCCCCACTGATGGTATCCACCCCGTTACTTGGACCATTCCAATTGATGGTATAGGGACTGGCTCCGCCCAAAATGTCTACCCAGATGGTATTGTACGCGCCACACTCTCCCTGGATGAGCGATGACTCTGATTCCAGATCGGAAGTCGAACCAATCGTAATGGTCTGGGAAGACTCGCAACCATTGGCATCAACGATGGTTACAATATAGGTTCCTGCCGTCAGATTGTTTTTGTCAAAATCATTGCTGAAAGTAACCTGACTGCCACTTTCAGGTCCGGTCCAGCTAACCGTAAAAGGAGCCTGACCACTGAAAATGGATATCCACATGGCCGCCGGTGCTCCGCAACTGGTTTCTACCTCTTTCACCATCATATCCAAAGCACTTTCAGGACTGATTGACTCAAAAGTAGTAGTAGCAACGCAATTTCTGGAGTCCTTCACAGAGAAAACATACACACCAGGTTCCAGGTTATGCAACTCAAAATTGGGGTTTTGAGTAGTCATGGTACCGCTGGATGGGCCTGTCCAGGAAACACTGTAAGGTCCCTGATCTGAGATGAATTCTATAAACAAGCCGGTAGTTTCCCCGCAAAGTCCACTTTCTGCTGACAATTCAAAAATACCCAGAGTATTCTCGACTACTTCAATAGTTTGTACCAATTCACAACCATTGCCATCAATCAGCGTAAGCGTATAATTATCAGGAGCAAGATCTGTAATCTCCAGTGCTCCGGTATTTGTCTGGAAGTTGTTGTTCAAAGTAGATCCTTCAACATTTACGATGTAAGGAGATTTACCACCAAGAACATCTATCCAGATGGTATTGTATTGACCACACTCGTTGACCAGTAGAGAAGCGTTCATCTCAAGGTCCGATTCAGTATTGGTGATCGTGAATGTGCTTGTTTCCAGACAGTTTTCAGAGTTGGTCACGGAAACCATATAGGTTCCGCTTACCAAACCGGTAATATCTACCCAGGTCTGGTTGGTAGTTTTGGTTCCTCCGGTAGGTCCATTCCAGGAGATGGTGAATGGAGGCGTTCCTTCTGTTATATCCAAACCAATGCCGCCGTTATTTCCGCAAGTACCGGAAATAGCCATCCCATCGAACAAATCTACCTCAGATATTACCACAGCTTGTGTGAATTCAGCAATACAACCACTGGCATCTGTTACTTTTACGCGGTAATTACCTGTAGCGAGGTTGGAAATTTCAAATGCAGGTACCGTGCGTGTCATAGAACCTATGCGGGCACCGGTCCAACTGATGAAATAAGGACCTGTTCCACCTGTAATTTCTCCACGAATTACATTGTAGTTTCCACAGCCGTTTTCGGCTAAAAAGGTATTGACTTCGATTCCGGATTCAGGATTACCCAAAGTTATCTCAATAGATTCCTGGCAACCATTATCATCTTCCAGCGTAATCACATAATTACCCGGAGGGGCATTCAGAATGTCATAGCTGTTTCCGGTAATATTCGTGGAACCATTCATCGGCCCCGTCCAGGTTATCGAAAACGGACCAGGCTTGCTGGAACCTACCCAAATGGTACCGGGTTGTCCACAGTCGCCTTCCGCAGTAGAAGCTCCGATATTGAGACTAGTCTCCAGATTGATCCCTACATAATTCACTTTGGTACAGCCCTGGGAATCTGTTACCAGGAAGGAATAGTTCCCTACAGGTAGGTCTGTTACAGTATAAACGCTGTTGGTAATTCTCACAGAACCACTTCTGGGACCTGTCCATTGAATGTCATAGGGACCCACACCACCTGTTACGGGAATAGTAATTTTCCCATAGGGAGTGCTGCAATTCGCATGTTCGGCCAACAAACTGAATGACAGGTTGCTGGTAGTATTGACCACCGTTACAGGCAGGCTGGTCACACAACCCTGTGCATCGGTAACTTCAATCATATTTTCGCCGGTAGGCAGGTTGTCGATAACAAATGTTCTGCTACTGGTATTTTCCCAACCATCCGTAATACCGTCCCATTTCACAACGAAACCAGGAGATCCACCGTATATATCCAGGACAATCTCTCCGCGCTCTCCGCAGGTTCCCCCCACGGCTGTAGCCTGAATTTCCAGATCGCTCTCGCCCTGCAATATGCTCACTACTTCTGAAGCCGCCAGTCCAATTGCATCTCTAAGAGTAAGGGTATAAGTCCCTACAGGAAGATTGCTGATAGTCGTACTGGTCGCATTTCCTACAAACTGTGTACCCGTAACCGGTCCGGACCAGCTCAAAGTAAATGCAGGGTTGCCAATTTGGATATCTACCTGAATGCTACCGGTCAAACCACAACGGGCAGCGGAAGGCGTAGCTGTGAAGAGCAAATCGCTCTCCTGACCGGAAATAAATACGTTGCGTGCGCGTGCGCAGCCCGCTGCATCTACTACGGTCAACTGATAGACCCCTATCTGAACGTCATTTATGGTAAGCGTTCCGTTGAGTGAACTGATGGTACCTGAAGTAGGGCCCGTCCAGCTTATTTGATAAGGTGCCTGACCTCCTTCTACCAATACCTCAATGTCGCGATTACCGGTACTTCCCAATACTACTTCAGCAAATAGATCGTAGGGGTTAGATTCTGCAACACCTAGAGTAACAACGGTTTGACAACCATTCAGGTCACGTACAGTCACAATAGTAGTCCCAGGGTTCAAATCAGAGAGTAAAACAGTGCTGTTGTTCGTTGCAACAGACATTTCATTGCTTCCTGTCAGCTCGACCGTATAGCCGGGACTTCCATTGGCAATTTGTACCAACAGGCCCAGGTTGTCTCCACAATCACTCTCTGTCTGACTGACAGCTACTGTAATTCCCTCGTCCGTATTATCAACAGTAACAACTTCCACAACGGAACACCAGAAATCATCTTCTATCAGAATAGTATAATCCCCGTCAGGCAAATTGGGGATGATAATCATGCTGTCGCTGGTATAGATATCCCCATCAACCGGACCACGCCAGGAAATGGTGTAAGGTGCCTGACCTTTGTTCATTTTTATCATGACGCTTCCCAACATTCCACAGGCTCCGTTCATCACCTCTATATCCGCTGCCACACCGTTGTTTTCGACCGTCAGGTCGCGGCTGTAAATACAACCGTTGCCATCGGTAATTGAAAGGGAATAATCCCCTGCAGAAAGATTGGAGATGCTGAAATTGCTGGTAGTATAGGTTCCAACTCCACCATCGGGGCCTACCAGTACAACAGAGTAATTAGATACCCCATTGAAAGTCTGCACATTAATGGCTCCTGTGCTTCGGCAAGAAGTTGGAGTGGTAGTTGCGGTAAAGTAAAAGGCATTTTCAGGTATTGCCAGTTGGAAATTACCAAATTCCAAGCAGCCATTGGCATCTTCCACTTGAATTTCATAAGCACCCGCCGAAATATCTACATTGAAGTTACTCGCTGTAGTGATGAAATTTTCCCGCGTAGGCCCGTCAATGATCACCTGATAAGGACCTGTGCCGCTGGTGACGATCACATTCACACTACCTGTAGCTCCGCAAGCCAGGTCAGCGAAAGTATTGGTTGTGATGGTCATGCTTGTATTCGAAGACAACAACACTTCCTGCGTATCCGTACAGCCATTCACATCTGTTTTGCTGATCTGGTAGCGACCTGCAGGCAGGTTGGATATCGTATTGGAAATGCTGGACGTAGTTACACTCCCTACATCCGGGCCTTCCCAACTCACCACATAAGGAGGCAAACCGCCTGATGAAGTTACAGTGATAGAACCACTGCTGAATCCACAAACAGGCTCTACTACACTTGTTCCGGTAATATCCATGCCACAACCACTGGGACATTCTACTCTAAGAGAATAATTACTGGTGGCACCATTGTAACCATCTACTACCACGTAGTAGGTACCTGCAAGCAGGTTGGCGTTTATTTGTTCGTCAGCGTTGCCGGCATTTTCACTGAAGTCTATACAGGCATTCCTGTCGCAATCATCCAACAAAAACAACTCAAGGTTGTCCGTAAGACCGGAAAGATAAATATTGACATTGCCATTTTCGGTGATGGTAAAAGTATGCACCACTTCCGGGCCATTGTTTTCTACATTGATCACTCCCTCGCAGCCATACCCCGATACCAGATCTGTACCGTTAACGTTACTGCCACTATAGGTTACGCCACAGCTAAGAGCTATTGCTGTACCACAGTCCAGATTGCCACAACTCAATTCCAGATTATAATTGCCAGTGGAAGCGGCATTCTCACCATCTACTACTATATAATAAGTACCCAGAGGAGCATCCTCCAGAACAATTCCTTCGTTTACAGAACCCGAATTCGAAGACAAACTGGCATCAATACAGGTCACCTGACTACAATCTCCGCTAAGCAAAATCAAATCCAGGTCTAATCCGGGTGTTAGTATTTCCAACCCGATTTGAATATCCGTTACCGCCGTGTTGTAGAAAACATAAACCTTCTCTGCTGCCAAAAAAGTACCGTCACTACAATCAGAGTAACTCGAGATAAGATTGATTCCACCAACAGTTGTTTCATTGATCAGGAGATCTCCACATTGAATAGGCGTTGCCTGTACGCACCATTGAGAACTCCCCAGACAAGGTCCGGCAGTAGTACTCAATACACCTGCTTTGGTAGCCTCGCAATCATTCAGGTAGGTCACTCCGTTACAACCACATACAGGGTCATAAGTAGTAGGACAAGGAGCCAAAGGGTCAACCTGGGCAGGGTCAACACATCCGGTACAATTGCCGTCTCCAAACGTAGTAATCCCACTCGCTTCAGCAACACAAGCATTCTCATAAGTAACCCCATCGCAACCACATACGGGCGTATTATCCGCCGCACAGATGTAAGTCAAAACTCCTGTTGTAGCATTGACAGTTACTGCGGAAGAATTGATCACAGCTGAAGGATCATAACAGGCATTTTTCCCCGTACATACACCCGACGTATAAGTCGTAACCCCCCTTGCCTCAGCGATACAAGCATTGTCATAAGTGATGCCATTGCAACCACATACAGGGTCATAGGTCGTATCGCAAATTGCCCCCGGATCAATACGGGTATAATCAATACAACCACCAAAACTAACTCCCTGAACGTATTCATAAGAAGCCAGGCCTGCTTGCTCCGCATAGCAGCTATTGAGATACACCACCCCATCAATGCCGGTTACCGGATTGACTTCCGTCGGCGAACAAGAAGTTACCTGAGCTGAAACAGACTGAAGCTGAAGAAAACTGAAAATTAATGTGAGAAGAACCACGTACAACTTGCCCATAGTACCTGAATTTGAGATTATTCATGAGATTAAAACCGACAAAGCACAAATGAACACAACGTTTGTGCCAAAACACCTTGTCGAAAATCAAAACTGTTTGGGTGAAGCGTAATTTACTACAGATTCAAGTAAACCGATTAGAACAAAACTCTAGGACGAGCTCTACGATTCAATTGAATGTAAATGCTTCTTGTAGTAAATTTGTGAAGGGTTGCATCAAACAAGAATACAACAATGTGGGTGATAATATGCCCATTTTTAAAGGGTTTGGGCTATTATCTTTCTCATACGAGGCAAATATAAGCATTTTTTTCAAAAAATCAATACTATCTGTTATCTTAATTTAAATTTGATAGCAGATACAGGCTCCGGCCAACAAACATATAGCGAAACCGGAGGCTATTCCTTCAAACTGAAAATACAAACAAATGAAGAAAATCAACTTAAGCAGCTTTTTATACTGCCGACCAGCTTTACTACTCTTGATTGGCCTCTTTTTATGGACTGATCCTGCCATTGCTCAAATAGGAACCTCGGACCTCCAGGGGCTCAGTTACCGATCCATAGGCCCTTCCAGAGGCGGTCGGGCAACTGCCGTGGCCGGTGTACCACAAGAGCTGTTTACCTTCTATATGGGTTCCACCGGCGGAGGAGTCTGGAAAACCACCGATGGTGGACTCAACTGGAACAATATATCGGATGGCTTTTTTAAAGTTGGTAGCATAGGTGCTATAGAAGTAGCCCCTTCTGATCCTAATGTAGTATATGTAGGTACCGGTTCTGCCGACCCGCGTGGCAATGTATCCCCTGGAAAGGGAATTTACAAATCTACCGATGCCGGCGATACCTGGACCTTTGTCGGGCTCGAAAACGCCGGACAAATCGGCAAATTATCTATACACCCTGACAATCCGGATATCGTGTATGCTGCCGTACTAGGCAATGTTTTTGGCGCCAGCCCGGAAAGGGGCGTGTACAGAACTACCGACGGAGGAAAAAATTGGGAAAAAATCCATTACGTAAGTGAAAGGACAGGCTGTATTGATCTGGCAATGGACCCCAATAACCCCAGAATCCTGTATGCAACTATGTGGACCGCCGAACGCAAACCCTGGACCTTCATAGATGGAAGCGAAGAAGGAGGAGTCTGGAAATCCACAGATGGTGGCGATACCTGGGAAAAATTGGGAGGCGGACTGCCCGGTGGACTATTGGGCCGCATAGGGGTGGCTGTTTCGCCTGTAAACTCAAAAAGAGTATGGGTACTCCTGGAAGCCAAAGAAGAAAAAGATGGAGGACTCTATCAATCTACCGACGGAGGCCAATCCTGGGAACGCATCAACCGCGACCACCAACTGCGCCAGCGAGCCTGGTATTATACCCGCATTTTTGCCCACCCCACAGAAGAAAATACCGTCTTCGCAGTGAATGTGAGCTTCCTGAAATCCATTGACTCAGGCAAATCCTTCCAGCGCATCCGGGTACCGCATGGCGACAACCACAACCTGTGGATCAATCCACAGCACCCCAACGTCATGATTGAATCCAACGATGGCGGAGCATGTGTCACTTTTAACGGAGGACAATCCTGGACCACTCAAAACAATCAGCCTACCTCTGAATTTTATCGTGTAACAGTTGACAACCAATTCCCTTATCGCGTTTATGGTGCGCAGCAAGACAATACTACCCTTTCTGTGCCCAGCCGATGGGAAGAGACGCTGGACCCTGTCCAAAACTGGTACGAAGTAGGGGGTGGAGAAAGTGGACATATCGCTGTAGATCCCAGAAACCCCGACATCATCTATGCCGGAACTTACATTGGCCAGATTACCCGCAAAGACAGACAAAAAGGACATACACGGGATGTGGTCGCCTATCCGCAAATGCACGACGGAACCGCTCCCCGCGACATCAAATATCGCTTTCAGTGGAATGCTCCCATACGCTTGTCTCCACACAACCCCGATGTGCTCTACCACTGCTCACAATACGTCCACCGCTCACCCGACGGAGGCAGAACCTGGGAAATTATCAGTCCCGATTTGACTACCGACAACGACGCCTACCACAATATTCCCGGTGAACCCATACAACACGATCATACCGGAGTTGAACTTTATACTACCATCTTCGCTTTTGAAGAATCTCCCCAAACTCCCGGGGAATTATGGGCCGGCAGCGACGACGGACTCCTGCATATCTCTCGTGACAATGGCCAAAACTGGCAAAACATCACTCCTCCGGACATGCCCAAAGAAGGTACTATAAATATGATAGAACTCTCTGCCCATGCAGCCGGTCGTGCCCTGATCGCCGTTTATAAGTACCGGGAAGATGACTACCGACCCTATATTTTCCTTACCAATGACTATGGCAAAAACTGGAAATTACTGACCAATGGCAAAAATGGCATCCCCGAAGATCACTTTGTAAGGGTAGTCCGCGAAGATCCCTTCAAAAAAGGATTGCTGTATGCCGGCACAGAATTCGGAATGTTTTTCTCTCCGGATGAAGGCGGCAACTGGCATCCCTTTCAACTCAACCTTCCCGTGACGCCCATTACCGACATGGTCATCAAAAACAAGGATCTGGTCGTAGCCACCCAGGGAAGAGCATTCTGGATACTTGATGATTTGTCTCCCCTTCATCAAATAGACCTCAAAGCGAACAAACTTTCCACTAGCCTGCTGAAACCGGAAGATGCCTTCCGCACCCAATTGTCCAATTTCAGAGGCAACAACGGACCCGACCCTGCTCCCAACGGCGCGGTCATCTACTTTACCCTGGACGATGCCAATAAAAAAGTGACCCTGAAAATTGCCGATGCCAATGGAAATATCCGACGTAGCTTCTCCACCCAACCTGACAAAAGCAAAAACGAAAGCCGCCTGCGCACCCAACAAGGGCTCAACCGTTTTGTCTGGGACTTGAAATACGAAGGACTCAAACCACAACCGGGCTCTTTTTTCTCCCTCGCCAATACCGGAGGGATTATGGCTCCAAGCGGTACACACAAAGTTATCCTTGAAGTCGGGGATGAAAGTTTCCAACAAGCTCTGGAACTAAAAAAAGACCCCCGATGGACCGTTACCGATGAGGATCTCATGGCCCAATACGAACTCGGCATGGATATAAAGACCACCTTCAATGGCTGCCACGAAATGATCGGACAACTGCGTACCATTCGCAGCCAGGTTCAGGATGCTGCCCGACGCAGCAAGGAAGCAGGCCTGGAAAGCAATATTCAGGATAAGGCCAAAACCATAACAAGTCTTTTGAGCGAGCTCGAAGCAAAACTCATACAAACCAGGAACGAATCCGGGCAGGATCCGATTAACTATCCATCTATGATTGACGATCAGTTTGCCTACCTGTATTCTGTAGTCAATTCTCAGGATGACAGGCCCAACCAGGGAGCTTACGAGCGCCTTGCAGACCTGAAAAAAGAGCTGAAAGTACTGGAAGAAGCCTATCGCCAAATAATCGATGCAGAAGTCATTCCGTTCAGGGACTTCCTCGACAGGTCAGGACTAAGTCTGATCGACATTCCATAACAAGTAAAAAAACAGCCATGCTGCGATATTTCCCATTATTGCTTCTGGTACTGACCTTTTCCTGCCAAGCTGAAAAGGTCAGCTCTACCCTGATTGAAAACGTCCGAATTGCAGATGGCTCCGGAAACCCAGTTTTTGAAGGGGCCGTTCGTATTGACAAAGGCCAAATCAAAGAGGTTGGCACCTTGCAAGCCCTGCCGGGCGAAAACCGAATCAACGGAGCAGGCAAGATACTCGCTCCCGGTTTTATCGACACCCATAGCCATCACAGCGATGCCCTCTTTGAGCAACCGGAAGCAGCCAAATTGCTCAGTCAGGGAGTCACCACAATTATTGTCGGTCTGGATGGATTTTCGCGCTATCCGCTAAAAAATTGGCTTCAACGCATAGATACACTCCCCATTGCTGTAAATATGGGTTCTTTCGCCGGACACAACACCCTCCGGGAAATGGCCATGGCTGATTTTAAAAGGCCGGCAAATCCGAAAGAACTAGCATTTATGGACAGCCTCCTGCGGCAGGAACTTGCCGCAGGAGCGCTGGGGATGTCCAGCGGACTGGAATACGATCCGGGGATTTATGCAGATGCTTCAGAACTGCAGTTCCTCGGAAAAACGCTGAAACAATACGACAGTCGCTATTCCAGTCATTTGCGCAGTGAAGACAGATACCTGTGGGAAGCCGTCCGGGAAATTATCGAATTGGGCAAAACTACCGGTATACCCGTCAACATCTCGCACATAAAATTAGCCATGGTTGACCTCTGGGGACAGGCAGACAAACTGCTTGCCCTCCTCAATAGTGCCAGAGCAGCAGGAATAGCTGTCACGGCAGACCTCTATCCTTACGAATACTGGCAATCCACCATGACCGTTTTATTTCCCGATCGCAACTTCGACGACGACCAAGCCTACGAATTTGCCCTGACAGCACTTACCCGGCCCGAGTTTATGATCATTGCCGATTATGAAGCAGATACTTCGCTGGTAGGCCTCACCCTCGCTGATATAGCTGCTGCAAGGGAAGAGCCAGCCGAAAAGACCTATAAATACCTCATCAAAACAGCCCTCGAAGCACAAGCAGACGAGTCCATTATCTGCAAAAGTATGACAGAGGACGACATTGCCATTTTGCTGAAATGGCCATATACCAACATCTGTACCGATGGCGCTTTCCATAGCCTGCATCCCAGAGGTACAGGAAGTTTCCCACGGATCCTGAGCAAGTACGTCAGACAACGGAAAGATCTCAGCCTCGAGCAAGCCATACAAAAAATGAGTGCCCAGGCAGCTGCCAACGTGGGAATCAAAGATAGAGGCCAAATTGCACCTGATTTTTGGGCAGATTTAGTACTTTTCGATGCAGAACGCATTACCGACCACGCCAATTTTGATGCCCCTGATGCCCTCTCCAGCGGAGTAGCCAAAGTATGGGTCAACGGCGATCTCGTTTGGGATGGTAAGCCAACAAATGTATTTTCCGGACAAGCCATAACTAAAAATCATGAATGAATTTATCAGAAATCAGTTTCCCTCGCTAAAGCGAAAAATACAAGACAAGCCCATCATATTTTTGGATGGACCCGCCGGAACACAAGTACCAGAAAGTGTCATCCGGTCCATATCACATTATTACGAAAATTCCAATTCCAATCTCCACGGTCCCTTTCTGTATAGCCAGGAAAGTGACCAGGTGATGGATGATGCCCGACAAGCAATGGCCGATATGCTGGGAGCAGCAGGTCCTGAGAATATCTCCTTCGGACAAAACATGACCACCCTCAATTTCGCGCTCAGCAGAGCCATAGGAAAATACCTGCAACCCGGGGATGAAATTCTGATTACCCAACTCGACCACGAAGCCAATCGGGGACCCTGGCTCAGTTTGCGCGAAATGGGAATAGAAGTGAGAGAAATTGCCTTGAAATCTGATGGAACCCTGGACTACGAAGATTTCGAATACAAAATAAATGAACGCACCCGACTGGTTGCCGTTGGTTGTTCGTCCAACCTACTTGGAACCGTCAACAACATCGACTTAATCCGCCAGGTAAGCCATCAGTACGGTGCCTGGCTGCTGGTGGATGCCGTACATTATGCCCCCCACTTCCCCATAGATGTACAAGCCATGGACTGCGACTTCCTGCTTTGTTCCGCCTATAAGTTTTATGGACCTCACGTAGGAGTGCTGTACGCCAAAACGGGACTACTGGACCGCTTACCAACAGATCGCCTTCGCACAGCAGCCCAATATGCTCCTTATTCCATAGAAACCGGCACCCTCAACCATGCTGCCATTGCAGGAGTACATGCTGCCGTGGAATTCCTGGCTGCACTGGGCAAAGGGGAAAATCGACGCCAAAAAATACTGGATATCATGCAAATAGTGCAATACCACGAGTTTACCCTGGCGAAAAAACTGGCAGAAGGCATCAACAGCCTACCAGGTTACCGGGTACTGGGTCCGGGTTTCGAAACTACCCACCGCGCACCAACGCTGGGCATCGTTCTGGAGGGACAACAGGCAGAGGAAGTCGGCAAAGCACTGGCCCAACACAACGTCTTCTCCTGGACAGGTCACTTTTATGCCCTTCGGGCGACAGAGGTACTGGGTTTGCTGCCCATCGGCGGTGTCACGCGCCTGGGTATTTCCATCTATACCCAAAGCGAAGAGATAGACCAAACCCTTAACATTCTGGAAAAAATCAGCAAATAAGTCCTCCGTCCGGCAATCTTATTCAAATATCAGAAAGCCGATTAGCATACCGATCAATACGCTGAGGAAACCGCTGACATAAACCGACGCAAGAGACCGATAGCGGGGTGGCAGTTCGATAGGATCCAAACTCTTGAAAAACCACCTGAATTGAATTGTCGGCAACAGGATGCTCAACCAGCCTAAAACCACAAAGGCCATGCCAAGGTAAAACGAAGCATGGCTTTTGACCATAGTGAAATCCTCCTGCTTGAACGAGGATAAAAAAAGTTGGTAACGGGAAATAGCCAAACCCATGGCCGTAAGGGCAAGTCCTGTGCGCAACCAGGAAAACAGCGTGCGCTCTGCAGCAAAAAAGACTCTGGGATCCTCCAAATAAGACATAAAACACGATTGTTGTAATCCAAAAATATGACAATTTAAGGCAAGTGTCCGGGAATGTCCACTAATGGCACAGCTTGCCCTTTCATTATTGCCAAACAATTGAGATATTGTCGTAACTGAATGTAAAAAATATGCTTTACAAGGCTTATGCAAGTGCTGTGCAGGGAATTGATGCGCAAACCATCACCATCGAAGTCAATGCCGGCGGCAACGTAACCGTCGGGAAACAATTTTATTTTTTAGTTGGACTACCCGACAACGCTGTGAAGGAAGGCGCACAACGCATGGAGGCCGCGTTCAAAAATTCCGGTTTCCAGATGAAGCGCCTCAAAACCGTCATCAATCTTGCTCCTGCACACCTCCGCAAGGAAGGTTCAGCCTATGACTTGCCTATATCCATTGCCTACCTGGCTGCTACGGAACAAATCATTACCAAAGATCTCGACCGCTACATACTGATGGGAGAACTTTCCCTGGATGGAGGGCTCAGACCAGTCAGAGGAGTACTTCCGATTGCCATACAAGCGCGAAAAGAAAAATTCAAGGGCATCATTCTTCCTCGTGAAAATGCCAAGGAGGCAGCCATTGTCAAGGATTTGGACGTCTTCGCTGCTGACAACCTAAAGCAGGTAGCCGGTTTCTTTGAAGGAAAAACCCAGTTGGATCAGGTTTTTTTCGATACACGGGAACAATTTTTCTACGATCAATCCAATCCCGACATTGATTTCTCGGATGTAAAAGGCCAACGCAACATCAAACGCGCATTGGAAATCGGAGCAGCAGGCGGACACAATATCCTGCTTATTGGCCCTCCCGGTTCGGGAAAAACCATGCTCGCCAGACGACTGCCTACTATCCTGCCACCTCTGGCACTACAAGAAGCACTGGAAACAACCAAAATACACTCAGTTTCGGGCTTGCTTGCTCCCGGCAAAGGTCTGGTAGCCCACCGCCCCTTCCGTGCACCCCACCATACCATCAGCGATGTCGCATTGGTCGGTGGAGGTTCCAACCCTCTCCCTGGTGAAATATCGCTGGCACACAACGGCGTTTTGTTTCTCGACGAGCTTCCCGAATTCAAACGTGCCGTACTGGAAGTCCTGCGACAACCTATGGAAGAAAAAAAAGTGACCATATCCCGAGCCCGCCTGTCTGTAGACTTTCCTGCATCCTTTATGTTGGTAGCCTCAATGAACCCTTGCCCCTGCGGCTATTACAACCACCCTACACGGGAATGTGTCTGTGCTCCGGGGGTAGTGCAAAAATACCTCAATAAAATCTCAGGCCCCCTACTCGATCGCATAGACCTACACGTGGAAGTTACACCTGTTGACTACGACGAAATTACAGCCACCGGATTCCCCCAGGAAAGTAGTCGCGATATCCTGGGCCGGGTGCAAGAAGCCAGAAAAATTCAAGCTGAACGTTTTCAAAACCACCCGGGAATTTATAGCAACGCACACATGAGCAATAAATCTGTTCACGAGCATTGTGCCATACAACCCGCCGGAAAACTACTGATCAAAAAAGCCATGGAAAAACTTCGTCTCTCTGCCAGGGCTTACGATCGCATCCTGAAAGTATCACGAACCATAGCAGACCTGGCAGGAAGCGAACAAATAGAAATCGAACACCTGGCAGAAGCCATACACTTCAGAAGCCTGGACCGCGAAAACTGGGCCGGCTGAGTGCTACAAATCCTCAATTCCACATGCCTGCCTGAAAACTTAACTATTTTTGGGTGTTTTCTGCAAGCGCAGCTGACGCTAAAAGATCCGTTTTAGTCCGAAGGATAATTTTGAGATAGCTTTCAGGTTGCTTAGCTTTGCACAGGTATATTCTTAACCCCTAAAGCAGCAACCAACACGTGGCAAGCGATCCAATGACCATCATATCCTACAATGTAAACGGCATAAGGGCCGCCATCAACAAAGGCCTGATCGAATGGATGAAAGAGACAACTCCAGACATCCTTTGCATACAGGAAACCAAAGCACAGCCCGACCAAATTGATATGGCCCCCTTCGAAGCATTGGGTTTCAAATCTTACTGGCATTCCGCTGAAAAAAAAGGCTACAGCGGCGTAGCTACCTTTTCCAGGCGTGAACCAGACAAGGTAGTAGTAGGTTGTGGCATAGACAAATACGACCAGGAAGGCAGGATCATACGGACTGACTTCGGTGACTGGTCTCTGCTCAACTGTTACTTTCCCTCCGGTACTACCGGCGAGCCGCGGCAATCCTTCAAAATGGAATTTCTCGATGATTTCTACAAATGGATTGAAGCACTCCGAAAAGAACGCCCCCAGTTAATCATCGTGGGAGATTACAACATAGCGCATACCGAACAGGATATCCACGACCCCAAAGGCAACAAAAAAAGCTCCGGATTCCTACCCGAAGAAAGAGAATGGCTCAGTAAATGGTACGACAATGGCTTTACGGATGCCTTCAGATACCTGCACCCCGACAAAACAGAATACAGCTGGTGGTCCTACCGTGCCGGTGCCCGTTCCAAAAATAAAGGCTGGCGCATAGACTATCAATCCGTCAGCGACAACCTCAAATCAAACATTCAACAAGCATACCACCTCAATGACGTAGTCCACTCCGACCACTGTCCGGTGTTTATGGAAATCAATTTGTAAACTTCAATCAAATTTTTCCTCTTATGGGCTTTCAAAGTCGAAAACGCGGATTCAGAAGTCGCCGGGAAAAGCTGGACACCTCCCTTCGAAACATCCGAATGGCAATCATCTTCGGTACCATCGCACTGGCCGTCCTCATCTACAAAAACAGATGGGATTTGTGGAACTGGCTGAAAACGTATTTTTATTAAAACTGATTCACCACAGGAATAGCAAAACCATCTCTTCCTACCTGTCTCAACAAAAAACACGAGGGGCGGTAACCAGTTCCTGTTTACCGCCCCTCACATCAGCCTGTATGCTATCCGTATCTATTCTGGTTCGAAGCCCAGTACAATATTAAAGTCACCCAAATTTTGGAGCGTTCTCGCTCCTGTCTTGTCAAACCCTATACCATAATCAAAGCCCAGTGTTCCAAACATAGGCAAGAAAACACGAAGACCTATACCCGCAGAGCGCTTGAAATCGAAAGGATTGAAATCTCTGAACTCTCTCCAGGCATTACCTCCCTGAGCAAAGGCCAATACATAAATGGTAGAAGTTGGATTTAAGGATAAAGGATACCTCAATTCTACCGTGAACTTATCAAACACTGGTGTTGACAAGGTAGGGCTATTGGCCTGAGCGGGGTTCTCCCGGTTGTTTTCCAGATCTGCAATTTCGTACCCTCTCATAGAAATGATATCTACCCCGGCAAAACCAAATTGCTGGTTGTTGATACCATCACCTCCCAATTGAAAGCGTTCAAACGGAGAAGTTCCGACGTCTTTGTTGTAATATCCCAGCATACCGATCTTAGCTTGCGCCTTGAACACCAGTTTGCCCACCAGCGTAGCATACCACTCCGCATCAAAACGCCACTTGTGGTACTCCAGGAAGCGAAAACGCTCGGTAGTAGGCTCATCGGCATAGTTGCGGTCCTTGTTAAACAAGGAGTAAGGAGGGGTAAATTGAACAGACAAAGAAATCAACGAACCTTCTTTTGGGAAAAGCGGATCGTTGATGGTATTCCGGGCAAAGGTCTGCTTTATACTGAAGTTGTTGTAATTGCCATCCACTACCACATCTCCATCATCCGTTCGGAACAATCCCCTCGCCCAGTTATTGAGATACAGGGTTTGTATATTGATGGCAGTACTGGAAATAAAGTTATCATCCGGCCACTTCAGACGGGTACCCAGACTCACTGACCCCTGTACAATGTTGAAGCGCTGATAAGTAGAAGTATTTCTATATCCAAAAGCAAATCGGTTGTAGAAACCGGCCACAGTCAAAGAAGTGGGTTTCTTACCACCCAACCAGGGTTCTGTAAGCGATACATTATAAGACTGGTAGAAATCACCATTGGTTTGTGCACGGATGGACAAGCGCTGGCCATCCCCCTGAGGAAGAGGTCTCCAGGCACTCTTATTGAAAATATTCCGCATGGAGAAGTTGTTGAAGGATACCCCCAAAGTACCGATTACACGACGGTTACCTCCCCAACCTGCGGATAATTCCAACTGATCCGAAGGCCTTTCTTCAACGCCATATTCTATGTCTACCGTACCTCGCTGTGGGTTGACCGGAGTATTGATACTCAGATTTTCAGGGTTAAAATACCCCAGGTTTACAATCTCCCGCTGAGAACGCATGATATCCGAACGGCTGAATTTTGCCGCAGGCAGGGTCCTAAGCTCCCGTCTGACTACGTGCTCGTGTGTACGATCATTTCCGGTAATCACTACCTTGTCTATCGTGGCCTGTGGTCCTTCAAACATACGAAGTTCCAGGTCGATGGAATCTTCGGTAATGGCTACCTCAATTGGATCCACACTAAAGAACAAATAACCGTCATCCATGTACAGCGTACTAATATCCCGGCCATCCTGGCTGAAACTCAGTCGCGTCTGCAACAACTCCTGGTTGTAAACATCTCCTTTTTTGATACCCAGCACCTCACTCAGGTACTCAGATTCGTACAGAGAATTGCCTTTCCATTTGATATCTCTGAAATAATAACGGTTCCCTTCTTCGATATTGATGGCAAGCATCAATTCCCCATCTTCCGTACGCCAGGTAGAATCCCCAAGGATACGGGCATCGCGATAACCATTGTTGTTGTAATAGGTAATAATGCTTTCCTTGTCCTCCTCAAACTGAGATCCGATAAACTTTGATGAAGCGAACAAGCGCTTTTTTCGCTTGGTATTCTTCATTTCCTTCCTCAATTTCTTTTCCTTGAGGCTTTCCACTCCGTTGAATACGATGTCTTCAACCTTCACCTTAGGTCCCTTATCCACATTAAAAACCAAACGAACAGAGTTGATTCGCACACTATCTTGAATTTCTTCTGCGGTGGCTTTGGCATCAAGGAACCCCTTTTCAATATAAAAGCCTTCTATTGCCTCTGAAGCATTGGCCTTGATATTTTCAGTAACAATCCCGCCTTTCAGCAGAAAGCGATCCAACTTTTCGTTCAGATCATCATGATCCCCTTTCTTATTACCCACAAAGGTATGTCCTGATAAGCGAGGCCTTTCCTGAACAGCCACCTGTAAAAACACTACATCTCCAATAATCCGCTCCTTGAAGATTTGCACATCGGTAAACAAGCGCAATTTCCATAAAGCCTTGATCGCTTTCTGAATGGCCGGACCAGGCAATCGGATTTTATCTCCCACCTTGAGGCCGCTCACCCCAATGATTGCATTGTCATCACTATAACTTGCGCCGGTAATGGTGATCCCACCAATTTCGTAGTCCTTGGGTTCTGCATACGAAAATACGGGAATACTGTCGGCATCCTGTGCCTGGGTCATGCCTGCGGCAAAAATAAAACAGGCAAGGACAAAAATCTTTTTCAACACGCTTTGAGATTGTATCACAGGTAAAAAGTCTGTTTTGAATTTGTTGAAGAACAAGTACCCCTGCGGGTGATTAGCCGTAATGATCCTCATGGTAATTGATCTTCTTCAATAGTGTTTGTAAAAGCTAAAAAGGTTGTATGCACCCGTCTTATCCATCATAGTGCACTTTATCAGGGTACTAATTGATCGCTGGTTTTTCCAAATCGACGCTCCCGTTGCTGGTACTCCACTATGGCTTTGTACAAGTGTTCTTTCCCAAAATCGGGCCAGAAAACAGGAGTGAAATACAATTCGGTATAAGCCATTTGCCAAAGCAAAAAATTACTGATTCGCGACTCGCCACTGGTGCGGATCAGCAACTCCGGATCCGGTACCTGACCGGTACTCAGATGGCTGGCAAAAAGTGCATCGTCAATGCCCTCAGGCTTGATTTCACCCTTGTTTACTTTTTCTGCTATAGCTCGGGTAGCCTGCAAAATATCCCACTTACCACTGTAGTTGAGGGCCAGATTAAGCGTCATCCGCTTGTTGGTTTTGGTTCGCTCAATACCTTCCAGCAAAGTCTTGTAGGTAGCCGTTGGCAATTGCTCTATAGCACCAATCGCTTTCAGGCGAATGTCATTTTTCAATAGGGTAGCCAACTCCTGATGCAATGTCTCCACCAACAGGGTCATCAATGCACTCACTTCCAGTTTGGGGCGATTCCAGTTTTCGGTAGAAAAAGCATATAAAGTAAGGTATTCTATACCAAGCTCTGCAGCTGCCTCAGTAGTTTCCCTGACTGCCCTGACACCATTTTTATGGCCAAAAACACGCGGTCTGCCATGCTGTTTGGCCCAACGTCCATTGCCATCCATGATGACGGCAATGTGGCGGGGTAACTTGTCCAGATCTATTTCTGATTTGATATCCATTCCTGATCTTAGGTGCTTTTCTGTTTTTTCCACAGAGCCGCGGTGCCTCCCTGCGGAAAAAATTCTGACAAAATTAAGAAAAAGAAAAGGAAAATGAATTCCCAGACGTTTTTTGAAAGCAGGATAATTAAATTTGTATGCGGGCTGTCAACAAAACCCTTTGAGAAAACCTTATTTACATACACACTTTGCCTCCCAAATTACCGGGCGACACAACTACATACCTATGAAATTTGACTCTTTTGCTTACCAAAGGCCTGATGTCCAAAAAACTACCGAAACATTCCAGCAACACCTCAGCGCTTTTCAATCCGCCAGCAATTTCGACGAGGCAACCCAGGCTTTCGAAGCCATCAACCAACTCCGAACCGCCGTCTCTACCCAATGGAACATTTGTCATATCAGACATACCATAGATACACGCGATGCTTTTTACGCCGATGAAAATACTTTCTTTGATCAGGCAACCCCACAGTTTCAAGGCCTCGACAATCAATTTTACAAAGCCCTGCTAAAGAGCCCCTTCCGAAATGAACTGGAAGACAAATGGGGAGCTCAGCTCTTCAAACTGGCCGAAACAAGCCTGGCTACTTTCAAAGACGGCATTCAGGAAGCACTGCAAAAAGAAAACAGCCTGGCCAGCGCCTACATGAAGCTAAAGGCAGGTGCGCAGATCCCCTTCCGGGGCAAAACCTACAACTTATCCAATATTCAACCACTGGAACTGGATCCCGACCGCAATACCCGAAAGGAAGCTTCTATCGCCAAATGGAATTTCTTCGACCAGAAGCAACAGGACATTCACGACATCTTCGATCAATTGATCCAAACCAGACACAACATCGCTCAAAAACTCGGGTTTGACAATTTCATCGGCCTGGCATACGCCAGATTGTCACGTACAGACTACGATCATAGAGATGTAGCAAAAGTGAGAGAGGCCATCGTCAAATACGTGGTTCCCGTCACCAACCATTTGTACGCCCAACAACGCGAACGATTGCAACTCGACCAGCTATCCTTCTACGACGAATCCTTCCGCTTTACTTCAGGAAACCCCAAACCTGCCGGAGATGCCACCTGGATCATGAAGCAAGCCAAAAAAATGTACAGCGAATTATCTCCTGAAACCGACACATTTTTCAACCACATGGAAGCCAATGGCTTGATGGATCTGGTTGCAAAAGACGGCAAAGCTACCGGAGGATATTGTACCTATATCTCAGACTATGAATCGCCGTTTATCTTTTCTAACTTCAATGGTACCAGTGCCGACATAGATGTACTCACCCACGAAGCCGGACACGCATTTCAGGTGTACAGCAGCAGACACTGGAAAATCAAAGAATACCAGTGGCCTACCATGGAGGCCTGTGAAATCCACTCCATGAGCATGGAGTTTCTCACCTGGCCCTGGATGCATTTGTTTTTCGAAGACGATACCCCCAGACAACTCTTCGCGCACCTATCTGGAGCTGTCATGTTTTTGCCCTACGGCGCCGCCATTGACGAATTTCAGCACTGGATTTATGAAAATCCGGAGGCCAAACCGGAAGAAAGAAGTCAACAATGGCGCAAACTTGAGCAGAAATACCTGCCCCATCGCAATTATGAGGGCTACGAATTATTAGAAAACGGCAACTTCTGGATGCGCCAGTCACACGTCTTCTCTGTACCCTTTTATTACATAGACTATGTACTGGCACAATTCGGCGCCTTCCAATTCTGGCTCAGAAGCCGTCGAAACGATCCGGATACCTGGACCGACTACCTCAAATTATGCAAAGCAGGCGGCAGTCAGTCCTTTACTGAATTATTGAAAACCGGCAACCTGAAAAGTCCCTTCGACGAAAACAATATCCGGGAAATCATGTCCGGTGTAGCTGATTGGTTAGAACAATCAGATACGGCCAATTTTTGACCGAAGGTCTGCTAATTACTGCTATTTTCAACCTTAACAGCACCGTGCAAGGCATAAATGAGGCGGTTGATATCGGAGCTGTTGAGTTCCAGCTTGCCGCGAATCACTACAGGCTCAGTAGTGTACTTGATGTCTTCGTTGGCATACACCTCCATCACTGTTTCCGGACCTGCCCCCCCGCAAAAGAAACACATGTTGTAAGGATACGCTGAAAAGATGAACTCCTTGTGGCTTTTGTACCCTTCCACAGGGATGATGTACCCCTTGATTGTGATTTCTTTGTCTTCCAATGCCTGTATTTCGTCACTGAACTGCGGAACATCCACTTTGAAGCCCAAAATCTCGTCGTATTCCTTGGTGTACGTGATTTTAGAAAGGGTTTTCCACATATTTGCCTCATTCTGCGCCTCAACCTTCACGATCGTAAACAGCATACAAAACAGACTACCCAATAAAATGATCTTCTTCATTGAAATTTGATTTTTTTGATTTTTCTATGCCAAATTAACGATTCTGACCGAAATAACGTTTACCGCGAATGGTTAAATGCCATTTTTACCTGTAGGGCACTGCAGTAGGAGCAATGTTGTTTGTAAGAGCTTTATTGTTTGGTTATATTTGCGCTGCGCAAAAAGGAAGCACAGGAATTGATAACGGTTTTTTGCAAATTCATTCTTTATGTACAAGTTATTTGATACGCTTGACCTGTCGGCAATTGACAAGGAAATACTGGAATTTTGGAAGGAAAACGACATCTTCAATAAAAGTATCGAGCAAAGAGATAAAAACAATACTTACGTTTTCTACGAAGGCCCTCCTTCTGCCAACGGCATGCCCGGTATTCACCACGTCATGGCCAGAACCATCAAGGATCTTTTCTGTAGGTACCACAGCATGAAAGGACAACGAGTCGAGAGAAAAGGAGGCTGGGATACCCACGGATTGCCCATAGAACTAAGCGTAGAAAAAGAACTGGGCATTACCAAAGAAGATATCGGGGGCAAAATTTCCGTTGATGAATACAATGCCAAATGCCGGGAAACCGTCATGCGCTATAAGGATGTCTGGGATGACCTGACGGAAAAAATGGGCTATTGGGTAGATCTGGACAACCCCTATATCACCTATGAAAACGATTACATAGAAACCGTCTGGTTTTTGCTCAAGCGCCTATACGACAAAGGACTGCTATACAAGGGCTATACCATCCAGCCTTATTCACCGGCTGCCGGTACGGGACTAAGTTCGCACGAACTCAATATGCCCGGTGCTTACAAAGAAATCCGGGACGTTTCGGCAGTAGCACAGTTCAAAATCAAAGGTACTCAAAATGAGTATTTCCTGGCTTGGACTACCACCCCCTGGACCCTTCCCTCCAATACCGCCCTGGCTGTAGGAGCAAAAATCGAATACGTCAAGGTCAAAACCTTCAACCGCTATACCCAGGAGCCCATTACCGTGATCCTGGCAAAAGATCGTCTCTCCGCTTATTTCAGCGGAGAAAACCCCGAACTGAAAGCGGAAGAAGTCCAGCCCGGAAACAAACCCATACCCTACATCGAAATCATTGATCAAATGACCGGTGCAGAACTGGAAGGCATGGAATACGAACAACTCTTATCCTACGTCCAGCCCGATGCTCCGGCATTTAAAGTCCTGTTAGGAGATTTTGTTTCTACCGAAGATGGTACGGGTATTGTACACATCGCGCCCACTTTCGGTGCCGATGACTTCAGAGTAGCTCAAAAATATGGCATCCCGGCACTGCTCGTCAAAGATGAAAATGGAAATACCACTCCACTCGTAGATGCTCAGGGGCGCTTTGTGAAAGAAGTGACAGATTTTGCAGGTCGCTATGTCAAAGATTATGGACAAGAAGAAGAAAGACCGGTAGATGCTGATATCGTTATCAAGCTGAAAAACGAAAACAAACTCTTCCATTCCGAAAAATACCTGCACAACTATCCCCACTGTTGGCGTACCGACAGACCCGTGCTGTACTATCCGCTCGATAGCTGGTTTATCCGCGCTTCAGCAGTAAAGGATCGCATGTTCGAACTCAACAAAACCATCAATTGGAAACCCGCTTCTACCGGAGAAGGAAGGTTCGGAAAATGGCTGGAAAACCTCCAGGACTGGAATCTTTCCAGGTCGCGATACTGGGGAATCCCTCTGCCCATCTGGCGCACCAAAGACGGTAAATTTGAAAAATGTATCGGTTCACTAGCCGAGCTGGAAACAGAATTGAAAAAAGCGAAAGAAGTCCTGGGAATGGATCAGACCCTCCCGGCTGACCTGCATAGACCTTATATTGATGAAGTCGTACTGGTTGCCGACAACGGCGAACCCATGCACCGCGAAACCGACCTGATTGATGTATGGTTTGACAGCGGTTCCATGCCTTATGCCCAATGGCACTATCCTTTTGAAAACCAGGAAGTATTCAAACGCAACTTCCCGGCAGATTTCATTGCAGAAGGAGTAGATCAGACACGAGGATGGTTTTATACCCTGCACGCCATTGCCGTGATGGCTTTCGACAGCGTAGCCTTCAAAAACGTCGTATCCAACGGGCTCGTCCTTGACAAAAATGGCGTAAAAATGTCTAAGCGCCTTGGCAATGCCATCGATCCTTTTGAAGCCATCAATACCTATGGCGCCGATGCCGTGCGCTGGTACATGATTACCAATGCACAACCCTGGGACAACCTCAAATTCGATATCGAAGGCCTGGAAGAAGTCCGCAAGAAGTTCTTCCGCCCTCTTTTCCATACCTACAATGGCATTTTCGCACAATATGCCAATCTATGTGGCTTCAAATTCCAGGAAGCAGAAATACCACTGGACCAACGCAAAGACATTGACCGCTGGATCATCTCCAGACTCAATA
>JALQTV010000500.1 GCA_023268675.1 Saprospiraceae bacterium
CGCTCTTCCGATCTGTCGTGCGCTGGCGTCGGGTCGATCTGCAACGCGTCATCAAGGAGCGGTTCGACGTGGATGATACCAAAGGCGACAGCTTCTGACTCATTCGGGATTTCTGGGATTCCCGACGCGCCGTCGATCTGATTCCATGGCCGGTAAAGGAGTTTCCGATGCCTGCCAAAGTCGCCCTTCGCTCTGATTTCACCGCCGACGATCTGCGCAAACTCTCGGCGAAGAGTTTCAACGCCAACCAGAGCCGACGGCTTCTATCGCTCGCAGCGGTGCGCGATGGTATGTGCCGTGGCGATGCCGCGCGGATTGGGGGGATGGATCGGCAGACCCTGCGGGATTGGGTCCACCGCTTCAATGCGGAGGGCCCGGACGGGCTGATCGACCGCAAGTCGCCTGGACCGAAGCGGCGTCTGAGCGCCGAACAACTGGACGAATTGGAGAAGATCGTGGAAGACGGCCCCGACGTCGAGAAAGACGGCGTCGTGCGCTGGCGTCGGGTCGATCTGCAACGCGTCATCAAGGAGCGGTTCGACGTGGATTATCATGTGCGCTATGTCGGCCAGATCCTTCATGATCTGGGGTTTTCTCATGTCAGCACACGTCCTCAGCATCCTGAGCAGGACCCAGATGTCATCGAAACGTTCAAAAAAACTTCGCCGAGACGCTTGAAGAGACGCTGAAAGACGTCGCCCCCGGAACGCCTGTCGAGATCTGGTTCCAGGATGAAATGCGGCTCGGGCAGAAGAACAGCCGTGTCCGGCAATGGGCGCGCAAGGGCACCCGCCCACGTCAGCCCGCCGATTTGCGCTACCAGAACGCCTACCTCTTCGGCGCCATCTGCCCGGCCCGCGGCACCGGTGCCGCGATCATGATGCCGACGGCCGACACCGAGGCGATGCAGGCGCATCTGAACGAAATTTCCAAGGCAGTGGCGCCGGGCGCACATGCTGTCGTCCTCATGGATCAGGCCGGGTGGCACACGACCGGCGCGCTGACCCTGCCCGAAAACCTGTCACTTCTCTTTCTGCCGCCAAAGTCACCGGAACTGAATCCGGTCGAAAATATCTGGCAGTATCTCCGCCAGACCTGGCTC
>JALQTV010000501.1 GCA_023268675.1 Saprospiraceae bacterium
ACCCGGACTAAGCCCCCTCCGTCGGAGGACCCCGTCTGGGTTATCGCGGAGTTGGCGACGATGCTGCTCGCCGGGCTTACCCCCGATCGAGCCTTTGAGGAAATCGCCAGGCGAAGAGAACCAGGTGGCATCACCGACCAGGTGTGGCGTGCCAGAACGCAGGGCCAATCCCTTACGGAGGCACTCACCGTGGTTCTGCGTGACCAATCCTCAGCCTGGCGGAGCCTCGGCGCCGCCTGGGAGATCGCCCGAGTGTCCGGTGCGCCGATGGGTCCAGCCCTCGAGTCACTCTCGCGCGGTCTTCGTGACCAGGAAAGGACGTCGAGGCTGATTGACGCTGAACTTGCCGCTCCGCACGCCACGATGAGACTTGTTGGGCTCTTGCCGATTGTCGCTGTGCTGGGCGGAGCGCTTGGGGGAGTGAACTCTCTGAGCTTTCTCTTTCTCACAACCCCTGGTCGAGGCGCCCTTGTCGTGGGGGTGGGCTTGTTGGTTCTTGCCTGGTGGTGGATGCGCGTCATGGTTCGCCGCGTGGTGAACGAGCGGACACCGCCTTCTCCTCGAGCTGATCTGTTTCTTATCGCCCTGGGTGGAGGTGTCCTACCGCGCACCGCACTGCAGACCGTGGATCGCGTGATGAGCCGGTGGGACTTTGAAAAACCACCTGAGAACGACCTGGAGGACTTAGTAAACCTGTCCATTCGAGCCGGCGTTCCCGTGAGCTCGCTCGTGAGAGCCCAACTTGACCATGCGCGAGACGTGGAGAGCACGTCTGCCACGAGAGAGGTGGGCTCCCTGTCTGTTCGATTGGTGCTACCGCTCGGTCTCCTAGTACTTCCTGCATTCCTTCTGATGGCGGTGGTTCCCCTGGCGTGGGGGCTGAGTTCCGGAAATCTCCTGTCGTGATGTCCCCAGTTCGCTGCAGCACCTTATTTTTGTGTCCCTCGAGCGGAACCAACCGCAAGCACGTGCGAGATGCCACCCTGACCGCGATGACCGCCCGGTCATCTCAACTAAGAGGGAGAATCACGATGCACACACCACACTTTCGCGCCGACAATGAGGAAGGTG